>DCTS01000047.1 GCA_002329645.1 Lachnoclostridium sp. UBA1434
TTACACAAAATATTTTATACTATCATCAAATCTAAATATTCATAATATAATCAGATGTATGATAATTCTATTGTAAGTTTAACTTACATATCCGTCAATACAGGTAACAAAAAGAGGTGTCCAAGGACACCTTATTTTTACTGCCAAATTAGATTAATTAAAGAGGTGTCCATAGACACCCCCCCACTCTCTACAAGTAGCGAAGGACGGATTCGAACCGCCGACACTGCGGGTATGAACCGCATGCTCTCGCCAACTGAGCTACTTCGCCGCCTTCATTTTTGACGGTCAGGTATTAACCGGACCTTACACGTACTTAATTATTATATTAACCGCGGTATGGTTTGTCAAGGACAAAATCTTTATTATATGCCTGCCTTAAATGATTATGAAAAGCAACTATATCAGCAGCTTTGACAAGCTGCCGCTGTATATGATGTAAAGCTCATGCATTGCCCTGGTTGCCGCAACATACAGCAGCTTGGCATCGGCATCATCGGCGTTGTAGCGCTCTTCATCGGGATTCCATATGATTACCGCTTCGAATTCAAGGCCCTTGGTCATGTGTATTGGAAGCACCATAATTCCGTTCATAAAGGTCATGTCTTCCAAATTGTCGGGAATTGGCTCCACCTCAACATATTCCTTCAGCAGCTTATGAACCTTCAGGGTTTCCTCCTGGGTCCTGCATATCACTGCAGCCGTGTCATAGCCGCTGTCCTTTATACCTTTAAGAATGTCGACAGCCTGCCTAAGCATCTCATCAGCGCTGCCCGCCCTTATAACCTCAACTTCTCTGCCGTGACGTATAATCGGTTCAATATCATAGGTCTTGAAGGAGCATTTCCTGAGTATTCTGCCTGCATATTCGGATATTTCTATAGTATTGCGATAGCTCTTGGCCAGTACATAGAACTTGTCCTTTTCAGGATTGAATATCTCATTCTTCAGTACTTCCCAGTCATTCATTCCGGTGTCATAATGGATGTTTTGGGATACATCCCCCATTATTGTATAGGTGCAGTCCCGAAACAGCCTCTTGCACAGATAAAAGACCATTGCGCCAAAATCCTGCGCCTCGTCCACCACTATATGGCTTACGTAATCAAAATCCTTTGTCATCTTAAGCTTTTTCTTGATCATTAGAAGCATTCCCAAATCATATATATCAAGCTTTTTTCTATGCAAATCATTAAGCAGGAGTGAAATGCCCTCTTCATCCAGAGCCTTGATACCCTCGCCCTCGAGCTCCTTCCCATGGAATTTCATATACTCCAGGAAGCCTTCATATATTTCCATAAGCTTAAGCTTCTCGCTTCTGTTGCCAAAATAATTCCTGAACCTTTTAACCTCTGATTTGGTCACTTCCTTATGCTGCATCTCAAGCTCATTAATGGAGGTGATTTTATATGCCAGCTTTTTATTGAGCAAATCAATCTTCTCCTGCATCGGCTTGTCCTCAAAGAATGTCAGGAAGTAAACCATATCCTCCTTCGTAAACAGTGTTTCTCCGTTATATTCTACGGGTTCCTTAACAGCTAAGTTAAGCTCATACTGCCTCAGGTAATGTTCAAGAGCCCGTATGAAGCTTAAGGAGCCCTTGTAAGCCATAAGCCTCGACCTTTTTTCGCTGCGGGTATCCTCCTTCAGGCTTATAAAGCTTTTAGCAAGGCCGTATCTGCCCTTTTTAACATCAAAGTCCTTATCCAGAAGGCTTATGAAGAATTCCTCCATTGTCATCTGATTGACATTGTGTACCTCGAGATTGGGCAGGACTCCCGTGATGTAATTTAGCAGCATCCTGTTGCTTCCGATAATGTAGAACTCATCCGGTCTGAACCTTTCCTTGTAATTATACAGAATGTAGGATATTCTGTGCATTGCAACGGTTGTCTTGCCGCTTCCTGCCACTCCCTGGACTACTACGCTATGGAAAGGTGTATCCCTTATTATTGCATTTTGCTCCTTTTGTATTGTTGCAATAATCTCGCCCAGCACTACTTCCTTATTCTTGCTTAAGTATTTGGTAAGGAACTCATCGTTGGCCACCACATCTGAATCATAATAATCCACCAGCTTACTGTCAGAGATCTCATAGGTTCTTTTTTTCTTTAAAGATATGGCTATGGTTTCATCCGTCGGGGTATCATAGCTGCTTTCACCGATATCACTTTCATAATAGACGCTTGACACCGGCGCTCTCCAGTCCACAATCAGTCCCTCATACTTATTCTTTCGAATCCCGTGCTTTCCGATATATAAGGAGAAGCTTTCGCCCGAGTCATGCTCTGTATAGTCAATTCTGCCAAAGTAGGGATTCTTCCGGGCAATTATGTTTTTATTCAGTATTCTCTCTGTCTGGGATTTTATATCCAGACCTACAACAAGATCATTATGAAGCTCCGGGTTGCTGGATCTGTAATTATCGTAAAGCTCCTTGGTCTCTGCGCTTATCCTGGCAAATTCCGCAGAGTATCTTGCGATATTATCATCAATTACCCTGAGTGTGCGTTCCAGATGCTTTTCTTCCTCATACCTTTCTCTATCAGCATTGTTGCAGATATCCATAGGTACCTCCATGACAAGTTTTTATTTTATGATAGTACAAAAATAAAAAATTACTAGACTTTTATTTTCAGTTGTGGTATGATGGTAAATGAAGTAGTGCTTAAATTTAGTACATATGTTGTCGGAATATTCCGACATTTTTTATTGTTCAAATTTAGGTTAGGGTAATTGGTAACTATCTCTTCGGATAATCTATATACCGGAACATATCATCTTCCAAAAAAATGAGCTGTTTTCGTAACAAAACAGCCCAAATATTATCTCTATAAGCTTTATATTCCGTTGATGCTTCTGTACTCTTTGAATTCCTCTGCCGACAGGTTATAGCTGTCAAGCTCCGGATTACCCTCGCTGCAGCATATGATGCTTATACATGCATTCTTAAGCCTGGTCCTGCCGGAGCCCGCCTCCCCGCCGGTAAGCGCTGATATTACTGCATTTATGGCTCCCCCATGTGAAACCATTATCATATTACAGGCATCAGGCATGTTTATTGCCCGGTCCTTAATACAATCCATAAGTCTCTTCTGTAATGTATCGTAGGGTTCAATCCCGGTATCAATGCCGAAGGTATCAAAATACTTCCGTCTGTCATAGGCAGCACCCGATAATTCTCCGAAATCCCGTTCTATAAGCCTGTCGTCAATTATAAGCTCGTTTATACCCACATGTCCGGCTATTATCTCGGCAGTTTTACTTGCCCTGGCCAGGGGGCTTGTTATGATTGCCCCTATATTCATTCCTCTGAAGGCTTGTCCGCATATATCAGCCTGAAGGATACCTGTTTCATTAAGGGGAATATCCTCCCTGCCCTGCAATCTGCCTTCCAAATTCCAGTCGGTCTCTCCGTGCCTGATTAAGAATATTCTCATAAGTCCGCTCCCAGGTAGATTATATATTTAGTGAGACTTCCTTGCCGCTTTCTTCAAGGATTTTCTTTACCTCCTCAAGCAGTGCGGTATCAGGCTCGGGGGTATCGTACAGCTTATAATCCAGATCCAGCTCCTTCCATTTATATTCTCCCATCTTATGGAAGGGAAGAAGCTCTACTTTTTCCACATTAGGGTAGTTAAAAAGGAAGCCTGCCAGCTGTCTTATACTGTCAGTATTATCGGTAAGCCCCGGTACAAGCACATATCGTATCCAGGTTTTTATATCCTTTTCCCTTAGATAATCCAGCAGCTTAAGTGTGGGTGAAAGGGCTCCGCCGGTAATCATCCGGTAAACATTCGGGTCATAGTTCTTGATATCCAGCAGTACCAGGTCCGTATATTCCAGCGCCCTTGCAACATGCTCATTCCATATAAAACCCGATGTATCAATTGCGACAGATATTCCCTGCTCCCTGCACATTTTACAGATTACTGCCACAAAGGCGGCCTGAAGCAGCGGCTCACCTCCTGTAAAGGTTACGCCTCCGCCCGAATAATCCATAAAGGATTTGTATCTCTTTATCTCCTCCATGAGCTGTTCCGGTGTGTATTCCTTGCCCTTATTCACATCCCAGGTATCAGGATTATGGCAAAACCGGCAGCGCAGGGGGCAGCCCTGCATGAACACGACAAATCTTATACCCGGACCGTCAACAGTCCCGAAGCTTTCCAATGAGTGTATGCGTCCTTTTTCATTCATATAATCACTACCTTTTTAAGGCACCCTTTATCTTTCATGGAAGGTGCGATGGATGACATCAAGCTGCTGCTCCCGGCTCAGCTTGACAAAATTTACGGCATATCCTGATACTCTTATTGTGAGCTGAGGGTATTTTTCAGGATGCTCCATTGCATCAATCAGTGTTTCGCGGTCAAAGACATTAACATTAATGTGATGGCCCTTATCATGAAAGTATCCGTCCAGCATTCCGCACAGATTTTGGATGCGTTCCTCTTTACTCTTGCCCAGGGCCTTCGGGACAATTGAAAAGGTATATGAAATACCATCCTGCGCATGCCTGTAGGGAAGCTTTGCAACCGAAGCCATTGAAGCTGCGGCTCCCATCCTGTCCCTTCCGTGCATGGGATTGGCGCCGGGAGCAAAGGGCTCGCCGGCCTTCCTGCCGTCCGGAGTGCTTCCTGTTTTCTTGCCGTACACTACATTGGAAGTAATGGTCAATATGGACAATGTATGCTTTGCACCGCGATAAGACTTAACCTTGCGCAGCTTGTTCATAAACCTTTCCACCAGGTCAACTGCAATTTGATCCACACGGTCATCATTATTGCCGTAGGCCGGATACTCGCCTTCTATCTCATAATCCACAGCCAGGCCCTTATTGTTTCGTATCACCTTGACCTTAGCATACTTAATAGCCGAAAGGGAATCTGCCACAACGGACAAGCCGGCTATTCCGCAAGCCTCCGTACGAAGAATATCAATGTCATGCAGCGCCATCTGAAGCCTTTCGTAATTATACTTGTCATGCATGTAATGTATTACATTAAGGGTATTGATATAAAGCTCCGAAAGCCAGTCAAGGGTCTGGTCGAACTTCTCCATAACCTCGTCATAATCCAGATAATCCCCTTTTATAGGCTCAAACAAGGGTCCGACCTGATCTCCGTATATCTCGTCCTTCCCGCCGTTGATGGCATAAAGCAGGGCCTTTGCCAGATTGGCCCGTGCACCGAAGAACTGCATTTGCTTACCTATACGCATTGCAGATACGCAGCATGCTATACCGTAATCATCTCCCCAGACATCCCTCATAATATCGTCACTTTCATATTGTATGGAGCTGGTATCAATGGAAACCTGGGCGCAGAATTTTTTGAAGGGCTCGGGAAGGGATACCGACCACAGCACAGTCAGATTGGGTTCCGGAGCGGGTCCAAGGTTATAGAGTGTATGCAGTATACGAAAGCTGGTTTTCGTTACCAGGGTCCTGCCGTCCACTCCCATGCCTCCGATGGATTCGGTAACCCATGTGGGGTCTCCCGAGAATAGCTCATTATAGGCAGGCGTACGCAGGAAACGCACCATTCTAAGCTTCATTACGAACTGATCCACAAGCTCCTGGACTTCTTCCTCGGTGATCAGATTATGCCTTAAGTCACGTTCATAATAAATGTCAAGAAAAGTGGATACGCGTCCGAGGCTCATTGCTGCGCCATCCTGTTCCTTTATGGCTCCCAGATATGAAAAGTAAGTCCACTGCGTTGCTTCAAATGCATTTTTTGCGGGAACGCTTATATCATAGCCATAGGAAGCAGCCATTTCCTTAAGCTGCTTAAGGGCCTTAATCTGCTCTGAGATCTCCTCCCTCAGGCTGATATCCGGAGCTTCCAGTATGGATATTTCAAGCAGCTTTTTCTCGTGCTGCTTCTGTTCTATCAGGAAATCCACTCCATATAGGGCAACCCTTCGATAATCGCCAATTATTCTGCCCCTTCCGTATGCATCAGGCAGACCTGTAATTATTCCGGTATGTCGTGCCTTCTTCATGGCATCAGTATACGCGTCAAATACTCCGTCATTGTGTGTCTTTCTGTTATTGGTGAAAATCTCCTCGGTGGTTTTATCAAGCTTGTAGCCGTATGCCTCCAGTGCATTTTTAACTACACGTATCCCTCCGTTGGGCATTATTCCGCGCTTTAAAGGCCTGTCGGTCTGAAAGCCGACAATAACCTCGTCATCCTTATCCAGATAGCCCGGCCCGTAGGTAATAATCGTAGAGGGTTTTAATGTTTCTGCATCTATAATACCTTTCTTCGTCTCTTCCTTCATCAGGTCCATTGCCTTTTTCCAAAGCCTTTTGGTCCTTTCGGTGGGTCCTGCAAGGAATGAAGCATCCTTCTCATATGGTGTGTAATTATGCTGAATGAAGCTTCTGACATTGATTTCAGTCGTCCAGCTTCCCGGTTGAAATTCATACCATTCCGATCTCATAGGAATCCTCCTCTTATCAAAATCAATACGATATTACACTTATATAATAAGATAAGCCGGGAAGGGTGTCAATGGTAAATGATAATAGTAATCATCTCTATTTTTATCAGATTTTATATATAATACATAAAAACACATTCAATTAATTATATAGCCTGATATAATACGATCTTGTAATACCTGCCCAAAACAGCTTAAAAGAGGCCTGACAGCTCTTTTATAAGCTTCATATCGGCTTCGTTAAGCTTTAGGTTTGAGCTTATTGTCCTTCCCTCCGGAGTTGTGACATTGATTTCAAATATCGTACCTTCCTCAATTGCTTCATTTTTCACTGCGTTCAGGAAGCCCTGGAATTTCGGATGATTTTTTGAGAAGGCCTCCCAATAACTCTTAAGCTTTAGTAATTTACCAGGGTTTAACATAGTTAGTCTCTCCTTTTGTTTTATTTAATCCCGCACAAGAAATATTATCTTTCTATTCAGAATCAGTCATTTGTAAAGTCCCCGTCACCGCTCACGGGAATTATATCCCCCAGATAGGTGGGCTCGGGTTTAAATATTACATATAAGAAATCCTTAATTCTTGCCAGAACCTCCCTTGCCTCCCGTCCTGATTGCCCTGCATACTCCCGTAAATCGGAGGGTACCCCGTAGGCTTCAAGACCCAATCCTTCCGCCACATACAGCGAACGGTATAAATGGTAGCTCTGCGTCACCACTATAATTCTTTCCGCTTTAAATATGTCTCTTGCTCTGTACAGGCTTTCATAGGTGGAAAATCCGGCATGATCCATAAAAATGTCATCCGAAGGCACTCCTGCATCAATTGCATACTGCTTCATAACATTAACCTCGTCATAATTGTTCCTGCCGTGGTCGCCGCTCATCAGAAGCTTTCCGGATACGCCGGCTTTATACAAGGCTATTCCCTGTTTCAGCCTGTCCTCAAGCATATGGCTAGGCCTGCCGCCCTCATATACACCTGCTCCAAGAATCAGTATACAGTCTATATCCTCAATATTGCCTGCTTCATCGGGATTAAGAAGCCTGTCCCTTGCAGACGCCTTTACTAATATATTAATGAAAATCATTGCTGCAATACCGGCAGTTCCTGCTATAAGCAGTCCTATAATCACCTTTAAAAGCCTTCTTTTTCCCTTCCTCATTCGCATACTCCTTTATTCATACAGGCATGATACTCCTATACATGCATTATATATCAATATCAAAAAGCCTGTCCATTATATTGTTTTACCGCTACGTTCATTATTATATTATTAGCCCAGACTTCCGATATAATTAACGATAAGCCAATGCCGGAAGCCATAGTATTGCAAAGGATGGTTATATGGAAATACATGACAACCGTTATTCAGATTATAATACCGATGTAACATCTTCTTCCCATAGCGCTTCAGGAAATGAAGCGTCAGTGAATGCAAATATCACCGGAAAAGCGATACCCGATTCTGCCTCTAATTATTCCGGAGGTCAACCGCAGGAATTGAAGGAAGGCAGCATCATCAGGGGAAAAATAATTGACCTAAGGCATAATGAGGTCAAGATACTGCTTGAACCGGATGATAAAATACTGACGGCTAGTCTGACGGGGGGTGTAACCCTGTCTATTGGTCGGCAGGCGCAATTTATCATTACTTCGTATTCCTTAAACCGGATTGTTTTACAATTCATGCAGCCCGACAATCTGTCATACACTGATGATACCATCCTCAAAGCTCTTTCTGCCGCTTCACTTCCTAATTCGAAGCAAAACCATACCATGGTACGGGCTCTGTTGGATAACCAGCTCCCTATAGACAGAAAGACTCTTAAGGAGCTTGCCCGGATTATGGCTATGAACCGTAATACAAATATTGATACAATAATCACATTATACAAAAGCAAGCTTCCGATAACAACAGCAAATATTATGCAATTGGAAGCATATCAAAGCAGCAGTCATCAGATAATAAATAAAATTCCCGGGCTTGCCGGGGAAGTTGCCGAACTGATAAGATATGCGGCTATAGAAGGCGGCAGACCAAAGGCCGGGACAAATAATACCCCTGCAGGTACGGGACAATTGCTTAAGGATATATTTACTTCAGACAAGCTTAACCGTATAGGCGATGCACTGGAGGAGCTGATGAAGGATACCGGGTTCCACGGGGAGTCATCCCATATTATAAGAAGCATACGTGACGGGAGCATGTCCGGTACTGATGCTGCCAGGTTTATAATCAGGCTGTTCGGATCCGGCAGCTTTACCGACACTCTGTCCGATACCCGCCAGACTGCCTTGGCGCCTGACTCACAGCCTGCCATACCTCCTGCATCACCGGAGGTCGCATCAGAACTTAAAGCAATGGATAGCCTGACGGCCAATTCAACAGGCATTGAGCCTGAAGAATATGCCAAAACAGAGAATACATCAATACAGCAGGAAAAAGAAGTCCTCTTGCAGGATGGAAGAATTGTTTCTGAAGCTTTGTTAAATTCCGAAGCTGAGATAAACTTAAGAGATGCTTTTAATGTATTGCAAAAATCTTCAGATATATATTATACGGCTGATGCAATTAATACAACCAATCTGACCGCAGATATAAAGGAAGGCCTTCGACAAATACTTAATTACTACGAGCCTTCAGACAGCGCCATTAATTTATCAAACAATGAGGACATAATTAGTTATCTGATGAGCAGGCTTACCTCCCATACTGAAATGACGTCGGATAATTTGTCCGATATGCATAAGCTGCGCGCCGAAATCGAGCATGCTCTGCGCGATCGCTGGAGCATCAAGCCAAAGGAGTTGTCGGAGAAAGAGCCTCTGGTAAGGCTATATAAAAATCTTCATGAGGATCTGAACAGATTGGAGAGCCTGATTAAGCAAGTTAATTCTGCCGGTGATTCAAAGCAGCCTGACGAAAACATCCGGAGTGTTCAGGATAACCTGCGGTTTATGAACGATCTTAACGAGCTGATGTCATATGTTCAGCTTCCCGTTCAAATAAGAGATAAGAACATCCATGGAGATTTTTATGTTTATAACAGGATAAAGTCAGGCAAGGAGAAAAAGGACGGCATAAGCGCTCTCCTTCATCTTGAGCTTTCAAGTCTTGGCAAGGTGGATATTCACATAAAAATGATGCAAAACCAGATTCAGGCAACCTTTTGCATTAATGAGAACGAAGCGGGGAAATTGGTGGCGACGCATCTGCCTGAGCTTATAAATACCCTGACAAAAAAAGGCTACCATCTGCAGGCAAGAGTTGAAAAGTCTGAAAAACCCACCAATGCGCTTGAGGATGTGCTTGGAAATACCCGGCCTTCAAGCCCTGTTCACAGGTATTCGTTTGATATACGTGCATAAGCTGTTAAAGAACATAAAAGTATGCATAATTCTGAAGGGGCTGATAATGCAGCAGCCCCTTTTTATTCCTTGCTTATTCTGGAATCATAATCTTCAAATATGTATGACAAAACATCGGCCATTCCTACAAATTCGCTGCCATACATGGTCATCCTGCCATCCAGGGGCTGGCTCCTGACTATCTTGACAACACAATGAAGGGTGTCCTTATTGCCCAGGTTTATGCTTGCATTAAAGTAATAGCCCATGGGTAAAACACTCTCCGATTTGAAGCCTATTCCCGTCCGGGATATATCCATAACCTCAATAGGCGCATTTATATTACTTACCAGTACATTATCCTGTTTATAGAGATTGGTTATACTCAGTGATAATGTTACAGGCATTCTTTTCGCCTTGCGTCTTTCTATCATCTTAATACCTCCGATCATATCAAAATGCTAAGTTTATTATAGATTAATTACGGAGAGGAATCCAGTATATCTTTCACTAATGCATTTACAGCGGCTGGTCCTGCTGCGCCCTTGATTCTCTGCAGGCGCTTCTTACAACTCTATTATATTATCAGCTATTTTCTCCGCCAGAGTACGGTGGGTTGCAAATATTATTGTCATTTTTCCCTTCATGCCAAGAAGTATATCATATATCAGCCTCTCATTTTCCTTATCGACAGCTGCTGTGAGCTCATCAAGCAGCAGGATGTCCGAAGCCTTATAAAATGCTCTTGCCAGCATCAGCCGCTTCTGCTCCCCGCCGGAAAACCTGCTCTCGTTATCCGTAACAGGAGTTTCAAATCCCATAGGAAGCTCCATTATTTTTTTATATATCAGAGCCTTTCGGGCAGCTTCTATAACACCATCACGATCAATATCTTTAAGTCTTCCCGCAATATTCTCACTGATGGTTCCCGAAAAGAACAAGGGCTGCTGGGGCACATATGCCATCCTGTTCCTTAGGTTATGTAAATTCCATTCCCGTATATCCCTGCCATGCACCCTTATTGTCCCGGCATCGGGAAGATATATACCCTGGGCAAGGCGCAGCAGAGTGGTTTTCCCCGTTCCGCTCTCACCTCTCAACAGGGTGATGCTGCCGGCAGGGATGCTAAGGTTTATATTATTAAGCAGTTGCTTCTCACCATAACTGAAGCTTACACTATCGTATTCAATTGCATACCTGCCCGAACCGGCCCGGCTTTTGGTCACAATCCCGCCTTCATCCAAAGGTAATTCCTGCGCTTCAGGCTCAAGTCTTTCGGCAAATTCAATAACACGCTCGGTGCCTGCAAGGATGATCTGTGCATCTGTAAGTATACGGGATATGCTGAATACCCTCAATGCATTTATTGCAATTTCATTTTCCCTCATCACATAGTCAAGTCCGTAATCGCCTGCAAAATAAGCCTTTCCAAGTATGTATAAAATAAGTCTTGTAAAGATCTCCGTGGTTACATTATTGACGGCTCCAAGTATTCCTGACACGTCTGTGTAATGAAGATTAATCCTGCGAAGTCCGTCCACAACTCCATTATAACGAGGATGAAGCACCTTTCTTAAGCTGTTCATCCTGATGCTGACAGGATTGTCAATCAGCTGCTTTACCGATGAGGTAAAGTCCGCCCGTCTCTCAAGTATTCTATGGCTGAGCCTTTTCATCCATCCGGCAAAAAAGAGACCATAAGTTATCTTTAATAAGCCGAACAGTATTATCATAATGCCTATCCTCATATCCAGTGCGAAGGCAAACATAAGTCCGCCCGCCCCGACAAAAAGGACTTTTACCGGTATTGAGGCAACCTTCGATAGGATATCAAATATGCTGCTTATATCACTGGTAAAAGCATTGATAACCTCCTCGCTGCTGCTGTTATTAAGACAGCTTACCTTAGCTGAAATTATCTTCCTTACAATACTGCTTCTTAGTTGTCCGGCTGCATACAGGCATGCCTTGTCAGTCAGTATGGTGCATGTATAATTAAGGCCTGCGGCTGCCGAATAACAAAGGAGCAGCTTAAGCATTGACGTAATAACCGGTTTAAAGTCACCGTATCCAATGGCGTCTGTTATATCCGATATAAATCCGGCCGTCAGGTACATGAAAAGGAAGCTGGAAAAGCCCTGGAACAGTATGCCAAGGATAAAGTGAATGCGTCTTTTCTTCATCCATGAAAATGCATATATCATATTATTCACCGGATATCACCTTCTTCCCCGTTGTTTTTGCCGGAGCCGCTGCTGTCAATGGCTGATACCCTGCCCTTCTCAAGTCTGATTATTCTGTCGGCTTTACATCCTGCATTTTGATTGTGGGAAATGTAGAGGATGGCCGGGCGTTTCGGAAGCTGTTGTATGAGGGATAAAATCATATCCTCCATTCCGGCTTCAAGGCCTGCTCCGATCTCATCAAGCAATATGAGCTCCGCTTCCCGGATAAAGCATCTTGCCAGCAGAACACGCTGCCTTTCGCCTCCCGACAACAGCGCTCCCTGCTCTCCAACCTGTGAATCAATCCCCTCAGGAAGTCTGTGAAGAGTATCGCCAAGCCCCAGCTTCTCCAGTATTTCCCGGACATGACTTTTGCTTATATTACTGTTAAAGCAGGTTGCATTCTCGTAAATCGTTCCGAAAAACAGGACAGGCTCCTGGGGAATATAACATATGCGGCTTCTCAGCTCATCCTTTGACATGCTGTATATATCCCTGCCGAAGAGGAAGATGTTGCCTGAGTCAAGCTCATAAAAGCCCGTTATAAGCGCTAACAGAGTGGACTTCCCGCTGCCGTTGCTGCCGGTAAGCAGGACTGTTTCTCCCTTTCTGATATAAAAGCTTGCGTTGTCCAATATACGATTATCATATGAAAAATCCACATTGTAAAATTCAACGGCATAATCAGATGAAGGCTTAGTATCATTAGCCTTCCTGCTCCACTGCTTTTCGGACGGAAGGTTAAATACCTCCTCCATCCGTCCTAAGCATACCAAAAGCTTCTGTCCGTCTGTGATGAATTCTGCAATTCCAGATGGCATTTTGATAACTCCGTTGGACAGGGCATAAAATGCAATAAGCTCGCCGAAGCTAATTCGGCCTGCTATTACCATATACGAACCTACGCCAAAAAGTATTAAAAGCGTTATGAGCCCCGAAAGCATGCCAAGGGCCTGGGACAGCGCCTTAATATTCCTTTCCCCGGCTGCAGACTTATACTGAAGCTTTTGCTCTTCTTCAAACCGCTCAAATAATGCTTCTTCTACTGCACATGCTTTTATATACTCCCTTTTTTGATAGCAAAAGCCTGCTGTGGCAGCAAGCCTGCCCATAGCTGCCTGGTTTCTTGAAGCATATTCCTTCAGAGGCCTGACCAGAAGCTTCTGAAGCCATGTCAGGGGAAAAGCTAAGGAAAGGATGATTAGCGCAAGCAGCCAGTCAACCTTGAAGATATATACCACATATATGAGTCTCATTACGAGCTGTGAAAAGGTCATTACTACCCATGGCCTTAATGCATCTGTCAGGGAATTAAGATCATTGGATATTCCTGCAGCCAGCTCATTGGTATTACGCTTTTTAATCCAAAGCAGATCTAATGAAATCAACTCGTCAAACAGGCCTTTTCTGATGTTGGCCAGTGTCCTTTCGAGAGCTCTGGCAAAGCATGCCTCCTTGATAAAAATGGAAACCATTAAAATAATGCCGTATATCAAACCATATATAAGAAGCATCTGCAAGCTTTCCGGCAAATGGTCCGTAACGGCATTAATCATGCTGCCGGTGTTTCCCGCCAGCAAAATCCTGCTTATTCCCTCAATAATGTTAAAAATAATCGCGATAGCAAAAATACTTATAACCGATGGTTCAATCATTCTCTTCAGCAGCTTCATGGACAATACCCCTAAGATAAAGTATTCTTTCGTAAGCCCGGACAGGCTTCCTGTGATTGCAGAAATCCTATGTCATTCTATAGCTGCAGAACCGTGAAGTCATTTTATGGCCCACAGAGCCTGGAAATTATTCTATGGCCACAGGGCCTGGATATTATTCTATGGCCACAGAGCCTTATTTTATGGCCGCAGGGCCCCAAAGTCATTCGGATAATTAGGAAAAACATACCTGTAATAATCCTTGCTCACTATGCTTTGCGAGACAGTGAATTTATTCTTGATAATCTTGTTTATGTTCTTAACGTAATCCCCGGGAAGCTCTTCATCTGTAAGCTTGATTACTTCCCCGTTGTCTGAGTTATACATAACCTTATCCGTAATAAAGCTTCGGTTATTCAGGATTACCAGAGGCTCGGCATCCGATAAGATATCCCGCCCCATTAAGAGTCTCGAATCATAATCCAGTCCGAAGAGGTTGGATAGAGTGGGAAGGATGTCAAGGCTTGAACAGGGCTTATCCACAATGATATTTTCCTTCATTGAAGGACACCATAAAACAAAATGGTTTCTGTATACCTCAAAATCAGGATCTACTACATGACCTGCAAGCTCATCAAGATTTTTCTTCTCCCATCCGTAAGGATAATGGTCCGCACTCATGGCTATTACGGTACGATCTGCAACACCGGCTTCCTCAAGCATTTTTATAAGCTTTTCCAGAGCCCGATCCAACTCCACCTGACACGCAATATAAGCCCGGCAATCGGAAGAATAGGGCAAATCCCTGACAACATCCCTGTTCTTATAGGACATGCTGTTGCCGCTAAAGGTGTAGTTCATATGGCCGCTGACAGTCAGGTAATACACATGGAAACAATCTTCATCCGTATATTCATCCACCGTATGGTTAATCATTTCCAGGTCGGAGCCCGGCCAAACGTCGGATTCAAGAACAAGTCCGTTCCCCTTTGCCTTATAAATATATCCCAGGTTCGGATATGTCTCATTTCTTTGATAATAAGTATATGTATGGTTGTGGTAGGCCTTGCTTTCTACTCCCAGTCTGTTGAACTGGTTTCCGAGGGCGAAGGGCATAAGGTTGTTTTTTGCATGATACATGCTCCTGGTCCCCACCGGGATAAGGCCTGTCATTGCAACATATTCACCGTCGCTTGTGCTGGTCTGCCACAGGGCTGTGTAAAAGTTCGTGAATATAAAGCCCTCATGGGTCAGCCTGTAAAGCGTAGGAGTAACCTCCTTATGGACAGCATAAGGCGAAAAGCCTTCTGCTGTTATCATAATAAGATTATAACCCTCGAACATACCGGTATATTTATTTCTGTTAGTCGGAGGAACCTGCGCAAAGTATGTATGAAGCGTGCGGATTGTCTCGTCCTTTTCATTCCTTGCCAGGGCTTCAAAATCTATATCCATAATATTAGGAGAGGTATCAACAGGTGTCGGCGTAGGAGGCGGAGACGGTGTTGCGGTTGCATCGGGCTCATTGTTTACAGGTGCAGGCCCTTTGGTCGGTTTGGCTGCATCAGTCGGTGCGGGTGAAGGCTTATCAACAACATCCCAGGATATTGCGCCGGTATCTGCAAGCACAAGCTCATTATCACCCTTGATTAGCCCTGCAATATCGAAACGGGTAAGGGTCACTATACCGATTTGCTTGCCGCACAGCTCGGGAACCTTGGTATTATGATACAAATCATAAGGTGTATTATCACCCTTGCCATAAAAGGATACAATAAGAAGCGCAAGTAAATGAGTTGTCAGGACACCTGCCAATAATATTCCCTGCAGCGGCAGCCTCCGTTTTGAACAGTCGAAAAAATGCTTTATGAGGTATGCAAGAACGGGTAACGGCAATGCCATTAGTATAAGCCAGAGGGCATTGGCTCCTATTGCTCTTAATATTTCCCTCCAGAAATTTGTTATTGCATCCCCGGCCAGTCCCAGTGACTGGAAGGAGAAAAACACCTTGAACACATGGTAATATATAAGCTGAACGCAGAAGAGAAGATATACAAAAACCGTCGAAACCCACATGATGACTTTGTTAGCTCTCTTTCCGAAAAAGCCAGTAATCAGGGTAATAAAAGCTCCCACAGGCACTGCAAACACGATGGGAAGAATAATCTTATCATCCAGTCCCTTGAATATGACAAGATGATATATTATCTCCAGATATACGATGAAACCGATGAAATAAGCCAAATGTAAAAGTAAACTTATGAACGCCTGCCTGCCGTTTTCATCGGACTTCTCCGAAGCTTCAGAAGACTTCACTGCTTCTTCAAGCGCTTTCACTGCTGCCGTAAGCGCTTTTTCCGCTTCATCAGCTATCCTATCTTCTTCTTCCTCAGCTTTTTTTATGAATTCCTTAGTTGTTTTAACTGAATTATTTATTGCTTTACCTGATTTTTCTGCAGCCTTTACTGCTTTCCCGGTTGTCCCTTCCGTCTTTCCGGCAAGCCCTGCAGATTTCTTTACATCCTTGTCAGGCACATTACCTGTTGCTTTGGTTTCATTAACTATAGCGTTATCATTCCTGTTCTTATCACGGGCTCCCATTTATATGTCCCCTACCTTTTTATAAAATCAATGCTTCCTTTTCCGCCTTTACTGCGTACCTCGGCAACAGCACCCATCATCATTGCAAGCTGAGGAGGCTTGTGTCCTATGTCGGCATCAGTAACAATCGGCACCTTAAGCTCACCCAGCACGGATAACACTGCTTCACTGTAAGAGATATCATATCCTTCCTCATACATTGCCGGCCGGCCGAAGATAAAGCCGGCAGCATGTTCAAACCATCCCGCTTCTTTAAGCTGCCATAAGCCCCTTGTAAGAGCTTCGCTGCCAAGATCAAAGCTTTCAAGAAACCACAGTATTTTATCATCCTTATACTTATTTATGAATTCAACCGTATGGTCAAAACGAGTACCAACAAGGGTAAGAAGTACATCCAGACATCCGCCCAAAGCGCGCCCCTTTATCCTGAAGCCATCTTCTTCCGAACTGCCGGCTGCAGGATAAAGGTTGTTCCAGCATACCCTGTCGGTCAGTTGAAATTCCTCAAGACCGGTTACCTTCTCAATATGCCCGTTCTGGAAGCTGTCAAAGCTCTCCTGGGTGAAATTCTCACCCGATAGAAGTCTTATGTTGTTCCTTAATGATTTATGCCAGGGCTGCATGCCAAAAGTAGTGAAATTATATGAATATATGGTTGCCATATCTAAAAGCGTGGTTATGGTAAAGGTCAATCCGGTAATATCGGAATAGCCCTGAAACCATTTTGGGTTATCCCCGATAAGGTTAAAGTCCACATATGGAAGCATCTCCATCAGAAAATCTCCGCCATGGATTGCAATTATTGCCCTTATGCGGTTATCAGCCACAAGAGAGTGAAGCTCCTTAGCCCTTACGGAACCGGATGAGCTTCTACCCTTTATGAAGCTTCTGACGTTTTCCGTTTCTAATACGGGATACCCGAGCTTTTCAAACTGAAGTCTGGCGCTCTCAAGAGCCTTTATGTCCGCTTCCGTCTCGCAGCCTGCCGACGGTGCGGTCACCCCAACAAAGGAGCCTGTCTTCAAATCCTTCGGATATATCATATTATTGCCTCCCAAATGTATTAAGCATTGCCGGCATATACCGCAAATAATACTAAGGATAAGTATACCATTATGATATTATATTATCAATCTTAAAGATTTTATGGCTGTATGAAACTGTAAAAGCTCCCGTACCGGCATTAAGGGCAAAGCTCCTGATTGGTTGTTCAGACAAAAAGCCAAATAAAAAAGGTCGTGTTATCCCAACTGAGAAAGCGGGCTTAAACACGACCCTATAAGCTTATTGTACCGGCTTTTATTATGCTTAATTATCTGTTATGTCTTTTTTCTAATCTTATCATCATTTTATTATGCTGACTTGTCTGTCATGTTATTTTGTCAGCTTGTCTATTAGGCTTCTTATTTCTGCCAGCTTTTCATCAACATTATTATGTTCAACGGCTTCTCTCAGGCAGGAATCAATATGCCCGTGCAGTACCTCTTGATTAACCTTTCTTAGTATTGCTTCCGTTGCCATGATCTGATTGGAAATATCAATGCAATACCGATCTTCCTCTATCATACTCAATATCCCGTCAATCTGTCCCCTTGCTGTCTTCAGCAGGCGGTTAACCTTTTCCTTATCAGCTTTCATGGTATCAATCCTTCTATCTAAAAAATCCTGCGGGTTACAGTTTCCGTATCCGTTCCATAGCTTCCAGTGTATTTTCATATGTTCCGAAAGCAGTCAGCCTGAAGTATCCTTCTCCGTTTGGCCCGAAGCCCGAGCCCGGTGTTCCTACCACATTTGCATTATTGAGAAGGTAATCAAAGAATTCCCAGGAGGTCATATTCTTCGGAGTCCTCATCCAGATATAAGGGGCATTGACTCCTCCGTATACACTGTAGCCTGCTGCAGTCAGTCCTTCCCTGATAACTCCGGCATTATTCATGTAATAGGCTATCTGTTCCTTTGTCTGTGCCCTGCCGGCCTCGGAATATACTGCAGCGCCGCCTGCCTGTATGATATAAGGAGTGCCGTTGAATTTAGTCCCGTGCCTCCTTGCCCACAGGGAGTTAAGCTTAACCCCGCCCCGTTCAAGTTCCTTGGGAACTACGGTGAAGGCAAGCCTGGTTCCCGTAAATCCTGCGCTTTTAGAGAAGCTTCGGATCTCTATGGCACAGGTTTTAGCTCCTTCACATTCATATATCGTATGCGGTATATCGTCTTCACTGATATAAGCTTCATACGCCGCATCATAAATAATCACCGCACCAATCCTGTTGGAATAGTCCACCCACTCCTGCAGCCTGGCCTTAGTTATTGCAGAGCCTGTCGGGTTATTCGGAAAGCACAGGTATATGATGTCCGGATCTTCTTTCGGAAGATCGGGAGCAAAATCATTCTCGCTAGTACAAGGCATATATATAAGCTTCGACCATCTGCCCGTCCCGGGGTCATAATCACCCGCTCTGCCTGCCATGGCATTGGAATCCACATAAACAGGATATACGGGATCGCAGACCGCCACCTTGTTGTCCGTATCGAATATTTCCTGAATATTGCCGGAATCGCTTTTGGCCCCGTCGCTTATGAATATTTCATCGATTTCAATGTTTACTCCCCTTGTCCTATACTCCTTCTCTGCAATTGTGCTTCTTAAGAACTCGTATCCAAGATCGGGGGAATAGCCCTTAAAGGTCTCCTTAACCGCCATTTCATCTACTGCACCATGCAGAGCCTTGATGACTTCGGGAACCAGCGGCAGAGTTACATCTCCGATTCCAAGACTTATAATCTTTTTATCGGGATGCTGTGCGCTGAATTCGCGCACCTTCTTTCCTATGGTTGAAAAAAGGTAGCTTCCGGGGAGCTTCAGGTAGTTATCATTGATTTTAACCATTGTACAAACCTTCCTTTTCATTTTATATAAATCTTATTATGCTTTAAAGCATTATCTCTCCGTCGTACACCTTTACGGCAGGCCCTGTCATATATACCGAACCGTCCTTTTCATCATACCTGATCTTAAGGCTTCCTCCCGGAAGAAGTACTTTTACTTCCCTTTCGGTATAACCGTTAAGCACACCTGCCACCACGCTCGCACAGGCTCCCGTACCGCATGCCAGTGTTTCTCCCGAGCCTCTTTCCCATACGCGCATTTCTATATTATTCTTGTCTGTTACATGGATAAATTCAGTATTAACCCTGTCAGGGAATATATTGTGATTTTCAAACAACGGTCCAATCTCTGTAAGGGGCAGAGATTTTATATCCTCCGTAAATACCACGGCATGGGGATTGCCCATGGAAATACAGGTCACCCTGTATTCCCTGCCGTTTACTGTTATAGGCTCGTTTACCAGCTTATCCTTATCAGAAATAACAGGAATTAATTTCGGATCAGTTGCAGGCACACCCATATTGACGGTGACCTCGGCAACCTTGCCGTCTGTTACGATAAGCTCAATCCTTTTTATGCCGCTCAGGGTTTCTATGAAAAGCTCCCTCTTATCCGTTAGCCCGTTATCATAAACGTATTTTGCAAAGCATCGAATTCCGTTGCCGCACATCCTGGCACGGGAACCGTCGCTGTTATACATGTCCATGAAAAAATCGCCCTTGGTTGAAGGACGTATGAGTATAAGACCGTCTGCTCCAATGCCAAAATGCCTGTCGCTTAGTTTCCTTGCAGTTTCCGGAATATCTTCAATAAGCTCCCTTGTACAGTCGATATATATATAGTCATTGCCGCAGCCATGCATCTTGGTAAATATCATATAATCATATCCCTTCATATAAGGCTGCTGTTATTATAGCAAATACCCGACTTCAGGTAAATACCCTTTGAAACATTAAGCATTGTATGAAAATTATGCAGCACATTTTGAAGAATTACAAGGCAATCCCTTGTATATATGCAAAAAGGGCTGTGCAAAAATCAAATTACTATATTCAAGGAAAGGGCAATTACTCCCCGTAGATGCACAGTGTGTGTGAGGGGAGTGGTTGCCCTTTCTTAATATCTTATCTGTTATTATGCAACAGCCCCTCTATTCTATCAATACATCAGTCTGAGTACAATTTCCGCCATCTCCACCATATTGGTTCCGCTGTCCATACTTGCCTTCTGCAGGTATCTGTGTGCTTCTTCCTCAGTCATGTTATTGCGTTCCATAAGTACGACCTTTGCCTTATCTATTACCGCCTTCTCTTCAGGCGATCTGGGCCTCGGCTTAGCATCCTCCGACTTTCTCCTGCGCCTGTACTGATATGTCATCATCTGGAGTGTATTATACAAATCCATTGCCTTTATCGGCATCGGCAGGCAGACTATCCCGTTATCCCGGCAGTATACCAATTTTTCGGGAGATGCAACTAAAAGCATTTCAAAGCCTTTGGGCAGAAAGTTGTTAAGCTCGCTGTAGTGCATGTCACTAAAGCGGTATCCGCATACGACAATCCCGCTATCCAGTTCATTAGCCAGGCTTATGATCTGAGCTCCGGATGAGCAGGCACCGACAACGTTATAACCGCCTCTTGTTAAAAGGCCCTTTATGCATATCGCATCTTCTATGCGAGGGAATCCCACTATAATGCTGAACACTACTGCTCACCTCCGCTCCATGCTTATGCAAATCCTGTGCAAAACAAATAAATCACGGATATTACATCAAGGGTGATGCAGCATGTTAAAACCTGTACAGGTATTGATCCAGTTCCCATTGGCTCACCTGTGTGCGGTATTGATCCCATTCGGCCTTCTTGGCATCAATATACTTTCTGCTTATATGGGATCCCATAACATTCTTAATAAATTCATTTTCATCCAGATATTTTACCGCCTCAATAAGGCTTTCGGGAAGATTCTCTATGTTCAGGTCCAATCTTTCCTTGTCGGAAAGGCTGAATAAATTCATATCCATACTGTCAGGGGGCATAAGCTCATTCTTAATGCCGTCCAGGCCTGCTGCAAGGCATACTGCCAGCATAAGATAAGGATTGGCACAGGGATCGGGACATCTGAGTTCAAGCCTTGCGGCGCTTCCTCTGCCTGCAGGCACACGAATCAAAGGACTTCTGTTGGATGCCGACCATGCAATGTAAACAGGAGCTTCATAATTCGGCACAAGCCTCTTATATGAATTGACAAGGGGATTGGTTATCGCTGCCATGCCCTTCATGTGCTTCATTATCCCTGCAATGAAATGATAAGCCTCCTTGCTTAAGCCCAGCTTGCCGTCAGGGTCGTCAAATACGTTCCTTCCGTCCTTCTTCAGCGACATATTTACATGCATCCCAGAACCGTCAACTCCGTGCTTTGGCTTAGGCATAAAGGTGGCATGCAGACCGTGGCGCTTGGCAATTGTTCTGGCCACAAGCTTGAATGTCATTATATTATCTGCGGTTGTAAGCGCATCATCATATTTTATATCTATCTCATGCTGTGCCGGGGCCACCTCATGATGGGAGGCCTCCACTCCAATTCCCATATCCTCAAGTGTCAACACCATATCTCTTCTGGCATTTTCACCGAGATCCATAGGACCGAGGTCGAAATAACCGGCTCTCTCATAGGTTTTTGTAGTGGGTTTACCATCCTCTTCAATATTGAAAAGGAAAAACTCCAGCTCAGGACCCACATCAAAGACATAACCCATGTCTTCAGCCTGCCGGATTACTTTTTTCAGTATATATCTGGGGTCCCCTTCAAAAGGCTTGCCGTCGATTGTATAAACGTCGCATATTAACCTTGCTACCCTGCCTTGCTGCGGTCTCCAGGGAAATGTCACATAGGTGTTAAGGTCGGGATAGAGATACATGTCCGATTCCTCTATCCTTGCAAAGCCTTCTATTGATGAACCGTCAAATATGCACTCGTTGTTAAGCACTCTGTCAAGCTGACTGGTTGTAAGGGCAACATTTTTAAGAAATCCGAACATATCAGTAAACTGCAAGCGTATGAATTCAACATCGTCCTCTTTCACCATACGGATGATATCCTGCTTCGTATATTGCTTCATGATTATCTCTCCCATCATTTTTTATTTTTATATAATAATTATTATTGTTTCCTGTTATTCCGAAAGAAAGCATAATGCGTAAGAAGTACGCCTTCATCCTGAAATGGGTTTACAAATAAGATACTAAAATTTTCTATAAAAACAGGCAAAGAGTTACCATAGCTAATCGGAACCCCTTTGCCCACGATACTACGATAATAGCCCAGCGTCCATTTATTGTCAAGATTAAAATGCATAAATCATGTTTTGTCACATCATGAAGAATAATTATTGTGTTTGCCAAAAATATGTTTTATAATTATTATAGATTAAATGTGGGGTGAAGCTATGCATATTGATGATATTACAAAGGGAGGCAATATGGAGCTTGAAGTAAAGCTTAACGGTCATTCCATGTCCTTCCGCAGTGATGTTGTAGCTATCAGGAATAATTCCGTCCTTATAAATTACATAAAGGTCAACGATCAGACAATAGGCTTCTCTGAAAAGTGCCAGCTTAATTTCTTATTCAAGGCTGACGGCAGGGTCTACATATGGGAGAATGTATATGTCAAGCTGGTAAAATACGACGGCAGCATCTATCACAAGGTTGATCTCCAGGGAGAAGGCAAGCCATATAACAGGCGGAATTCCTACCGCATGTATATAGGTGAGGATATGCCCTTGTATGTTAATACGGCCAGCGGTCCGACTGCCATCTCTGTTTTGGTCAAGGATATCAGCGAAACCGGTGTGGGCTTCATTACTAAGGAAGAAATCGATATAGACAGGACCATACGGCTTAAGCTTAAGGACAATAATGTCATTATCAGTCTATCCGGTATCATCGTAAGAAGAGAATTTCTTCCCAATCTTAATGCCTATATATACGGCTGCAGATTTAATGAGAAGAATAACAAGCTCGGCAAATACATAGCCAAGAAGCAGGCCGAGCAGCTGCGCAAAAAGGGAGGAAATGTATCTATGAGCCTGGCTCCCAAGAAGAGAAAGCAGCAATCGAATATTTAATCCGTATCTTTTTTACTATTAAGAAACTCTTCTGAAAGCTTAACATCGAAAGCCTCGGACAGCATTATCAGTTCCCGGGCTTTTATAGTTTGCAGCTTATCCGGTCTTATGGACAATACCTTCACCAAGATCTGAGCAGCCTTCTCCACAGTATGAGCAAGGCCAAATGTCCGGTCAAAATCCTCTCCGCTGCAAAATATNNGTGCCCAGACTACAACATTGTACTTTTCCATCAACCTGCTTGTTTCTTCGGCAATTTCCCTGTTCCCGGGCACCATCCATCTCATAACGCCGATACCCTCCGGAAAGATAATAGGACACTCCGTCATCATCTCCCAAAGCTCCCTGGTGAATACCTTATCCTCCAAAGGCAGCACAAATGTCAGTGCAATAATATTGGCAGGATGACAGTGGTATATGACTCTGTGCTTTCCTCCGGTTATGCACTTTTTCACCTCATGATTCATGATGTGTGAAGGCAATTCGCTGCTCGGTCTGGCGCCGCCGCTAAAGCCCCATACAATTCTATAGTTTTCACCTGCGGCATCCAGCTCTACTATACCCATATTTACTTCCGGGTCCGATGATATATTTCTGAAAAACTTTCCGGTACCGGTTATGAGAAAATACTCACCGGCAAGCTGAGGGGCGGATGTCCCGACGGGAAGCCACGATCCGGCGCTGTTTAAAAAATTTCTTACCGGTTCAATCTCCTCCGGTTTAATCCTGTAGCTTAGGTTGCCTCCGTTTCGCTCATGCCATCCTTCATTCCAGCCATCCTCAGCCATCCTTATAAAGCCTTTTATAAATTCCGCTTCTAAAATATTCATTTTATCTTATCTCCTGTTTAGCAAAACCCTGCTCTCATAATCCCTAATTGATGCAAGGTAATCTTCTCTTTCCGGTACATGATTTATTTTACAAAAATAATTCCATACATCACCGAAGGGATAAAGCTTAAGCTCCTCCTGCAAAACCATGAGCTTCGTAAAGTCTCCCGACTCCTGAAGCTGTCCAAGCAGTCTGTGGGGCGTAAGCAATGCGTACAGCAGCGCTTTTTGCATGTTTCTCATTCCGACTACCCAGGCTGCAATTCGATTGATACTGGCATCAAAGAAGTCCAGAGCCAAAAGTACCCTGTCGGCCGCATCATTCTTAATAATCTCCTTGGCTATTTCCCTGGTCTCGTCATCAAAGAGCACAACATGATCACTGTCCCATCGGACCGGCCTGGTGACATGGAGCGCCACCATACTGTCAAAAAGCAGCATCGAGGATATCTTGTCTGATACTACTTCGGTGGGATGATAATGACCATTATCCATAAGGCAGAGTATACCCTTCTCAGCCGCATATTTCAAGCAGAACTCATGGGAACCGACCGTATAGGATTCAAGCCCTATTCCGAATACCTTGGATTCTAAGGTTACAATTACCTTGCTCTTATCATAGTCGACCGACAGTATCTTATCCAGGGAATCCTTAAACCTTGCCCTTGGTGTGTAACGGTCGGCCGGAACATCCTTATACCCGTCCGGTATCCAGATATTCATTACACATGGCATACCCGTCTGAGTCGCCAGATACTCCGATATTCTTATGCATGCCTTGCCATGCTCAATCCAGAAATTCCTTATATCTTCATCCGGGCTTGACAAGGTCAGATGCTCAGCCTTGGGATGGGAAAAGAAGGTGGGATTAAAATCAATTCCAATTCCTCTCTCCTTTGCAAAATCAGCCCACCTCTCAAAATGAATTGGTGAAAGCTTATCCCGGTCAACACGGTTATTCCCGTCAAATATGGCATAACAGGCATGCAAATTAATCTTGTGCCTGCCAGGTACCAGGCTGAAGGCCATATCGATATCCTGCATCAGCTCCTCGGGGCTTCCTGCCCTGCCCGGATAATTGCCGGTTGCCTGTATACCTCCCGATAGAGGACCCTCATGGTCAAAGCCCCTTACGTCATCTCCCTGCCAGCAGTGCATGGATATATGTATTTTGTTAAGCTTTTCAAGGGCATAATCCGTATCTACTCCAATTCTTTTATAAGCTTCCTTGGCATTAAAATACCTGTGCTCGGTAGTCAATATCATTCCCTCCTTTATTTGCACCCCATAGTATTGAATTACCCGATAGCCTTAAGGGCGAACCTGCTTTATATCAAAGGAATGATAGACACATTCCCTTGCTTCCTTCAGTGATGCAAATTTTCCGGCCTTTAGCATCTGTACTATTATATTCCCCAGGGCTGTAGCTTCGGCAGGCCCTGCATACACTGTTTTCCCCGATGCCTTTGCTGTCAGCTCATTCAGATAAGCGGCATTTGAACCTCCGCCTACTATATGTATACCCTCATAATGCTTCCTCGTATTGGCCTCTATCTCTCCTGCAGTCATTGCATAGCTTTCGGCAAGGCTCAAATATATGCATGCCGCAAGCTCGCCATAGGTTTCGGGAACTCTCTGATGCGTATTCCGGCAGTAGCTTTTAATCTCATCTGCCATATTCTCGGGTGAAAAGAACCCGGATGAATTAACATCCACTCTGGAGGGAAAGTCTTCATTAGCCTGCGCCATCCGGCATAACTCGTCAAAGGAGTATTTATTGCCTGATATGCGCCTTATCTCCTGAATCATCCACAAGCCCATGATATTCTTTATGTAGCGGAACCTGTACCCATATCCGCCTTCATTGGTGAAATTGTGCTCCATGCTGTATATTGAACAGTCGGGCCTGTTCCGTTCAACCCCCATAAGCGACCAGGTACCCGAGCTTATATACAAAAAGTCGTCCCCGGAGGCCGGAACTGATACAACCGCAGATGCAGTATCGTGAGTTGCAGGCATAACCACCTCACAGTTAAAACCTGCTTTCCTGGCAATATCAGGCTTAAAATAACCGGCCGGTGTACCCGGCAGGGATAAGGGCAAAAACATATCCTTATTATACCCAAGGCTGCTGATCAGTTCATAATCCCATTCCCTGGCTTCGGCATTCACAAGTCCGGTTGTGGTTGCATTGGTATACTCGTTAAATTTTGCACCTGTAAGAAGATAATGAAGGTAATCGGGGATCATCAAAAACTCAGAGGCCCTTTTCATATAATCCGGATTCTGCTGCTTTATGGCCATCAGTTGGTATATGGTATTGAATAACTGCTTTTGTATCCCCGTTCTTTCGTATAACCTGCCGAAGGGCAGGATGGCTTCAACCTCATTATCCATGCCCTCCGTTCTGCTGTCTCTGTAAGCATAGGTGTCCCCAAGGACCTGATCTGCTTCATCAAGAAGCACAAAGTCAACAGCCCAGGTGTCTATTCCCATTGAGACGGGGACAATACCTCTTGATTTGCATTCCTTAAGGCCTTGTATGATTTCTGTAAAAATTTTGTCAAGGTCCCAGCATAAGCGTCCGTTCCTTCTGTTAATCCCATTGTTAAACCGGTAGACTTCCTCAATGTATATCCTGCCCCCTGAAAGGCTTCCGATAATATGCCTTCCGCTTGAAGCCCCGATATCAATTGCCAGATAATATTCCTGCAATACAACCTCCCCCTATGCTAATAGCAATATGGCATCCTTTTTATTCCTTATATGAATGCAATTGCCGCCTTCCTCGTACTCCCCGTCAAGTGTCCATGGTATTACCTTATCCATTATAAAAACTGCTTCGGATGCTTTTATGAACTCAATCATTTTATCGCTATAGTCCCTCTTTGTTACTGCCCGAAGAATTCTGCTAAGCTCAAGGGGTGTCTTGGGATTTTTAATCAGCATGATCTCAAACAACCCGTCATTTAGATTCACCGTTTTGGCATCCAGCTTTATCATGCCGCCTATGGATGTGGAGTTGCTGACAGCGCCGAATATATAATCGTCCTCGTAAATATTGCCGTTGGCCTCCACTCTGACATGGCACGGGCGGATATTGGGAATATCCTTCATGCCTTCCAGCAAATATGCCAGATGTCCGATGGAATTCTTTGAGGTCTGAGGTGTCGAATAGGAGCTTTCCGTAAAGGCTCCGAAGGAAGCAATGTAATTAAAATATCTTTTATCCTCAAAGATACCAATATCCAGCTTTCTGAGCCTTCCCTTTATAATCGTATTGACGGCTGTCTCCACCCTGTAGGACAGCCTGAGGCTGGTTGCATAATCATTGGTTGTACCCGAGGGTATATATCCTAACGGAAGCTGCAGGCCTGATTCCTGCATACCCGTTACCACCTCATTAAGAGTACCGTCCCCTCCGCTGCATACTATTATATCATGGTCCCGGGCATGCTCCTTAACCAACTGTATGGCATGGCCCCTGTACTCCGTCATATACTGGTCAACCTGATAACCGTTCCTTGTAAATATATCGGCCGCACTGAATAAGGGCCGCTTCGTGCGCAGCTTCCCAGCTATAGGATTAATAATCAATAATATTCTTTTGCCAACCGTTTGAGTCATCCGGCAGGCCTCCTTACTTTTCCTGTTAAGTCATTTATACTAATTTTTCAATATTATTTCAAGCCCATACACAAATATTTATCCTTCAGGCATGTATTTATTTCGCTTTATTTTTTTAAAAAAAGTATTATAATATAACTATTATAATGATTGATATCCTTCCCTTTAAATATATCCCTGCCGGAGAAAATATATGAAACATCATTCCTCAAGGATTTTATTGTTTGACCTTTTAATGATAAATGCATTTGTATATATATCGTCCTCGTTTTACGGGTCGTTTCTTTCCCCATATTATTCTGCCAGGGGTATCAGTTCGCTGGAAATCGGAATTCTTCTTACTATAGGGCCGATATCCTCAATACTCATACAGCCTTTATGGGCTATGATAAGCGACAGGACCGGCAGGATAAAGGCGGTACTTGCACTTGTTACATTGGGAAGTGCGGTATCTATGTTCAGCTATTATCTTGGCAGCACGTTTATAATGTATTTCATTGCCTCCCTCCTTCTATCCGTATTCTCCACCTCCATAATACCGTTAAGCAATGCTATAATAATTCGGGAAGCTGAACGCATCAATTATAGCTTTTCGCAGATCAGGATGGGAGGTACAATCGGCTACTCGATATCAGTTGTAATAGCCGGTATTATTAATAAAAATAATCCGGATATAATGTTCTTTATGGGTTTTATAGGTTATATGCTGCTTTTTCTGTTTGTAATGGGGCTGCCGGCAGATGAAATAACCTTAAGGAATGCAGGCTCCGGCACATCTGTCGTAAAAAGCAGTGTGCGTGATGTCTTTGATATATTCCAGTCAAATACCGCATATCTTATTCTTGTATATGCCCTGATAAGTCAGCTAGGCTTAAGCTTCAACGGGAGTTTTCTCGGAATGTTTATTCGTGATGCAGGATATGGACATGATATCCTCGGATGGATGAACTCTGCTTCGGCATTAAGTGAAATACCCATACTTCTGCTGATTATGAGATTAATAAAGAAATTCGGGTCAATAAGAATCCTGACTATATCATGCATAATACTCAGCTTAAGGATGTTAATTGTTTCAATAGGCACCTTGCCCTTTATTTTATTAGCCCAGATACTGCAGGGAATGTCATCCATGGCAATATACTTCAGTTGTGTCATATATATCAGTGAAAATGTCAAGCCCGGGAAGCAGGCTTTGGGACAAAGTACACTTGCATTCACACAGCTGGGTCTGGGCAGCATTATCGGAAATATTGCAGGTGGATATCTGGTTGATATACTCGGTATCAGGAATACCTTCATCCTGATATCCGTTGCAACAATGCTTATAACTGCAGCTTTGTCAGCTGTCAGGTGGTATATTATACGCAGGAAAAAGCCGTGCTGTAATTGAGAACAGGGGTTGTTTCTTCACTGATTATTAGAATCTGTTAACACTATTGCAT
>DCTS01000085.1 GCA_002329645.1 Lachnoclostridium sp. UBA1434
CACTCCCGGATTAATGTAGTTGCCTGTGGGTATAAACTCAATATATATCTCCTGCTGGGGGTTGTAGGGCGTGGGCTCCCCGTAATACAGCAGTATTTCCGTCTGGGCAATACGAAACTGCTGTGTTCCGAGAATGGAAGGGACAGGTCCGACCCTTGTTCCGTTAGGCGCTATAATGGATATATCAAAATGATCGAAATAATTCTTCCATATCTGCAAGCTCAGGGAAAATTCGAATTCGCTTACCACCAGGTCCACAAAAGCCGTTTCACCCATAACCAGTATTCCCTGGGCATGGTTGCCGGTTGCTCCTTCATTGCCGGTTCCTATTGCAATGCTTGTTCTTCCCATATTGGCAGCATCGTTGATATAGCTTTCCAGCAGCGATCTTCCCGTATGGGATCCGTAATTATTGCCAAAGCTTATATTGACGGCAATAGGCCTTCTTAAGGCTATTGACTGTCTGATGACAAATTCTATTCCTTGCATAAGCTGTGTCGTCCTGGGAAAGGAATCTCCCACGGAGGTTCCAAGCTTCACAACAAGCAGCTCGCTTTCGGATGCAACACCCCTGTACCGTCCGCCGCTTGCCCTGCCGTTGCCTGCACAAATTCCCGCAACATGGGTGCCATGCCCTGATATGTCGGTGCTTGGCACAATACTCAGCCTTTCCGGCATCGGTGTCCTGAGGGCTTCATTTATAATCTCCCTGTCATATATACTGCCTGTTGTAAAGCCCTCAGGAGGATTTCCGGGTATGGTCTGATCCCAGAGGGCAATTATCCTGGTTGTTCCGTCATCATTAATAAAATCCGGATGGGAATAGTCTATGCCCGAATCAATAATTCCAACCAATACTCCTTCGCCAAACAGGCTGAAGGTTTTTCCCTGAAGCGGATTGATACAGGATGCAGCCCTGCCCTCCGCAACCTCTATAAATAATCTCTTAGGCTTTTCAACAAATTCAATTTGTTCATATTGAATAAGACGGTTAATCAGATTCTGAGGGATTGTTATTATTGCATACCCGGCGGACAACTCGTCTATTGCTATACCCAGCTCCCTGGCAATTGGTGCAAGGCTGCCGCTGTATTTTACTATCAGCTCCCAGGTATTTGTTTCAGGTGAATATCCTATATTAAGATTCTCTGTCTTTTCTCTGGTTGCTTCCGGTACATCCAGTGCCAGATTCAACTGGTTTTCCAGTATGCTGCTATTCCTTCCTATGCTGCTGTCCATCCTATGACCTCTTGCCTGAAGCATTGATACTTTTATTCAATATATATTATGAGCAGCTTGTTTATGCGATGCAGATATGAAATAATTCTCTATTCTTTTTTCCTAATGTATTGTAAAGATACAAAAGCTGCCTGCCCTTCCAGCAATAATTTCTGCAGGCACAGTATAAAAATGATAAAATAGTAAGTTGTAAGATTCATATCAGAGTTATTAAGCTCTGTCAGAAAAAGCCGGAGGCTGGTTATAGATGAAAAAGTATGCGGTAATAATCCTGTCCGCAATCCTTATTATAGTATGCATATTTACAGGACTTCACTTCCTGAATAATGACACTGAACAGGAGCTTGGCTACCCTGAATTTCTGGAGGCTGTCGAAAACGGCAGCGTAGGGGAAGTAAGGTTTACCAGGGATTCTGATTTCTTTTATTCAAGGCTGAATGACGGGAGTGAAACAACATACAAGGTTCCCGACCCTCAAAAGGAGGACTTCATCGAATTCCTGCTGCTGAACGGCATTAGGGTAAGCCACTCGGATAATAATGCAGGAGATATTGCAGGCGTCGCAGCGGTAATAATTGTGGCAGCCGGCATTATATGGCGCTCAAGAGCTGATTCAAGCAGCAAAGAGCTTATAAGCGATGCCCGGAAGAAAAAGAACAGCGCTAACATCACACTTGACCAGGTTGCCGGCAATACCGAGGCAAAGTCCATGGTCCTGGATATCATAGGCTTTATCAGGGATCCGGACAAGTATAGCGCCGTAGGTGCAAGGATGCCTAAGGGACTGTTATTTTACGGTCCGCCCGGGACCGGAAAAACCCTCCTTGCCAAAGCTATAGCCGGGGAGGCTGATGTCCCCTTTTATTCCATGAGCGGCTCGGACTTTGTCCAGATGTATGTGGGAGTGGGTGCAAGCCGAATCAGAAGCCTTTTTAAGAAGGCAAGAAAAAGTGAAAAAGCAGTTATATTCATAGATGAGATTGATGCAATAGGGAAAAAACGGGCAAGGAACTCAAACGCCAGCAATGATGAGCGGGACCAGACGCTTAATGCTCTGCTTACCGAAATGTCAGGCTTTAATGATAGCCAGGGTATCATTGTAATAGGAGCCACCAACCGCCTGGATACCTTGGATGAAGCTCTTCTTCGCCCGGGGCGCTTTGACAGGCAGATTGAAATCGGTCTTCCGGATGTAAATTCCAGAAAGAAAATCCTCAGGCTGCATGCTGCCAACAAGCCCTTATCCGAAGATGTTGATTTTGATGCACTGGCTAAAGCAACCGTTTATTTCAGCGGTGCAATGCTGGAAAGTTTGCTTAATGAGGCTGCAATTCAAGCTGCCAACGAGAAATCCCGGCTTATAACCAGAGCCCATATTGATAAGGCCTTTTACACCGTAATAGCCGGCGCACCTATATCGGACCGCAGCTATATCGGTGAGCATGACAGAAGAATAACGGCATATCATGAAGCAGGCCATGCTCTGGCAACCAGGCTGCTGCTGCCGGAAAACCATATATCCAGGGTTACCATAATTCCCAGCGTAAAGGGCGCAGGCGGATTTAACCTGAGCATCCCCAGGGATACCCTTTATCAGAGTCAAAGGCAGCTTCTGTCCAATATAAAGGTCCTGCTTGCAGGCAGAGCAGCCGAAGAGCTTGTCTTTGGAGTGCAGGAGATAACAACGGGAGCAAGCAATGATATTCAGAAGGCATCCTCCCTTATAGTGGACTATGTTAACAAATACGGCATGGATCCGGATATGGGACTCTTCAGCCTGCCGGTACAGGAGGAAGGTCTGGATGCAAGGCTTGTGGAAAAATGCAGGGCGCTGATAAACAGCTTGTATGAGGATACCAGGCTGCTTCTTGACTCCCATAGGGAAGTTCTTGAAGAGCTTGCCGCAAGGCTTCTGGAGAGGGAAACGCTGGAAGGCAGCGATATAGAGGATATTTGTGCTTAACTTAAGGCTTTATACACGTGTCACCCTCCAGATAATTCCTGTATTGGGAATAAATATATCCGGAGCATTTCTGACATTGCGGCCAAAATCAAGAATATACATTGCATGATCGGATCCGAATAAAACATCAATGGGCCTTCCAAGCCCTCCTTCTCCTGTTATAAAGGCAGGAAAACCGGATTTGTTGATAGCAAAGGTGGTCACCGTTCGGGTATCCGAGTTAACTCTGACAACTCTGTGGCCAATTCCGGCATATGGTACCGCGGATATGAAGGTAGCAGGGTATGCTACTCCAAATTCGGATATATAAATGTCCCCGTATTGTCCGAATTCCGTATCATAGCAAAAATCAAAGCCCATTACGTTCGAATAAGGAGGAATTACCGCATAGGGATTGGGCGGTATATTTGANNTTTGGGTGGTTTGTCAGTAAAAATTCGGGTTGTACTCCCCCCTCCGGTCTGAACCTGGGAGATGTAACAGGCTCCCCTCCGGCATAATCGGGCCATCCGTACCAAACTCCCTGTGTGATTATCTCCAGGCTGTCCGGGGCATTTGCAATTGGCCTGCTCCCCCTGGCGTCATAACCCTGATTGGTTGCAAATAATCTGTCTTCAATATCGAATTTAAGACCGAAGGGGTTTCTTAAACCCCATGCAAATACCTCAAGATTACTGCCGTCAGGATTTGCTCTCAGTATACTTCCCGATGCCTTAACTACTCCCTTTCTTATCTCAAATGGCATATTGGGGATGCTATAGGGTGAATATGCCCCCGTATAGGCCTGCTCCGTGCCCTCGATAAGTAAGTTCCCGGTGATGAAGTTTTGGCCGTTTAGCATTATATAGTTTCCCGGATTATCATAAATAAAGGGATGGCTTTCAATCCACCCGTTATCCAGCCCAACCACGCCTGAATTGGTTGTCGTGCCTTGTCCGAAATACATCCTGCGGTCAGTCCCGAAAACAATATTATTGTTCATAAAGTCTCCGTTACTGGGCAGTCCCGACAGCACATTGATGATTTCGCCATCCCTGTTTAATCTCGATATATACCCTTTATGAGACACATATATATAATTATCAAAGTAAGCTATTCCGTTGATCGGAGTTATGAAGCCCTCGGCAAGCACCTCCGAAATTCCGTCAATTACCCGTATAATTCTTGGATTTGACGAATAAAACCCTGATTCTGCGATCAAAAGCTCATTATCATTGATAAACAGCATATCGCTGGGCATATCCAGCCCCTGCATATATACTTCAATCCGGTATCCCGGCGGAACATAGATATCCTCCGGAACAATCAGGAAATCCCCGTTTCCTGTCTGGCTGCACGCATTAAGCAACGGGCATCATTCCAAAAGCGGTTTATATAATATATTACTGCGGGCATTCAAATTATTCATAATAAGCCTTTACATGCTTTCGAATATATGTGTCACGCCCTTATATTTGAATTATTCATAGCTGAGCCCGTATCCGGCTTCGTACAATAGCCCGGCATCGGATTTACCGATATCCTCCACACTACCGTAATACGGCAAAGGAAGCCTTCCGGTAAAATCTGCTTCACCTGAAAGCACGGCTGCTACTGCGTCACCCTCAGAGCCGGGCAGGTAGCACATGACAATACCGTCCCAATCATCCATATAATCGTTAATCAGCACATTCCTTCCTGCCACAATAAGTGTCACCACAGGCTTTCCGAGGCTTTTAGCCGTCATAATTGCATCTGTATTGCCCGGGTGCGCTTTCTTTCCCGTTATGGAAAGATCTGCCGTATCGCCCATCCATTCCGCATAAGGCTGCTCTCCTATAACAAGCAGCACCATATCTGCTTCTTGAGCCCTGCTTTCCTCGGTAATGATTTCAAAGCCGTATTCCGCCCCATATTGTTCAAGCCCTTCCAGTATAGTGGTTCCTTCCGTAACCTTGACTCCGTTNNCCGTTTTGATCCATTAATCCCTGCCATGTTAAGCCCCATCCGCCGCACTGTATTCCTATGTTGTCAAGAGCCGGCCCCAGGGCGTATATTTTCTGTCCCTTCTTAAGAGGAAGTATGGACTTTTCATTCTTTAGCAGTACAAGTGACTTTTCAGCCAGCTTTCGTGCCAGCTCCCTATAACCGTCACTTCCCGGTTCACTAACCTCACGTGTAATATTTTCAAGAAAAGGATCATCAAATAATCCGGTTTCCATCTTGACGGTCAGTATCCTTCGGACCGCATCGTCCACCCGCTCCATAGCCAGTTCTCCGCCGATCGCCGCTTCTATCAGCGCATTATAAGCATCCTCATACTGATTGGGCTCCATAAGCATGTCGATTCCTGCATTGACCGCAATTACCACATTTTCTTCATAGGAGCCCCCGCTCAGTCCCTTGGTGGCTTCCCAGTCGGATACTATAAAGCCGTCAAAGCCTAATTCCTCCTTAAGAACCTCTGTCAGCAGATAGCGGTTTTCATGTACCTTTACTCCGTTATAGGAAGTAAAGGATGCCATTATAATCCTGACGCCTGAATCCACCAGCCTCTTATATGGAAGCAGATGAGTTGCCCTTAATTCCTCCTCGCTTATGCTTACATCACCCCGGTCTATAAGATTGGCTCCTTCACCTGTTCCGTATTCTGCACCTCCGTCAGCAACATAATGCTTTGCTGTGGAAACAACACCGTGATCCGCCTGACCCTTTATGTAGGCCTCAGCAAGGGCCGATACTATTTCAGGGTCGCTGGAATAGCATTCGTAGGTCCTGCCCCACCTGGGGTCCGTGCTTACGGCAACGCAGGGTGAGAAATTCCACAGGACATTTATAAGCTTCATTTCCTCAGCAACTGCAGCTCCCATTTCATACATAAGCTCAGGGTCATTGGCTGCACCTAAGCCTATGTTGTGGGGAAAAACTACGGCATCCCGAAGCAGGGCGACGCCGTGAACAGCATCTATACCGTAAAGCATCGGAATCTTGTTAGAAGTTTTCATGGCTCCTTCCTGATAATTCATAATCATGCTGCGCCAATCCTCCGGGGTGTTCCTTCCCGGGAATGAGCCTCCTCCGCTTAATACGGAGCCCAAATTCAGCTCCCTCATATCCCCGGCCGTTACCTTGCTTCTTTCACCCTGAAGCATCTGTCCTATCTTTTCCTCCAGCGTCATCCTCGAGATTAAGAGCTTTACCCTATCCTCGACAGAAGGCTCCGAATTATTATCCGTAATTTCAGATACATCTGCACTGTCATCTGTTACATCCGTTCTTTCTTTATCTATATTCGCACTGTTATCTGTTATATCTGTATCATTCTTTGAAGAAACCTTTGTACTGTCAGCATTGTTGCTATTGCAGCCTGTGAGTATAACAACAATAGCAAGCCATATTAATAAAAGCTTTATCCCCTTATTCCCCTTCATAACAATCCTCCGATCCTGCAAATATGCCAATCATTATAGTATGATTTCTTTCTTGCAATATAATACTGGTTGCTTAAATTGTAATTTAGTGGTAATGACTTGTCAACCTGAAAGTGGTTAAGATTACCTGTAATAATTTAATAAGTTTTCTGTTGAAATATACACATTTGCGTTGTTTATTGTCACATCAACCCTCGATTATTCATAGAATATTGTAGAAATAACTCAATGAGTTATTTGGGTACTAATTAAAAGATTGGAGGAAGCATGAATGTCATTCTGTGGCTTTAATGGTTTTAACGGGATAAACAGCGCAAGCTGCTGCCCTCATAACCAAAGACTCATAAAACACATAGCTGAATTCACCGGAAAACCGGTTACCATATTCACTACCAGCGGCGGAGCCTCAGGCTGCGGCTTTACCGGAGTAGTACTGACAGTCAACTGTGAATTTGTCAGACTGGTAACACAGCAGGGTACACCTCCCGGCCATCCCTTTAACGAAGCACTCTGCGGCGAAATGGAGGATGGAGATATAAACGGTATGGGCGGCGGTATCGGCGGCAAGCTGGGCAACACATTCGGCGGCATCGGCGGCGGTATCGGCCATGTTAACCAGAAGCAAATGCAGCCGTTTGTAGCCGGTACAATCTGCGATATTCCTGTAGATAAAATTGCAGCATTCTGCCACAATGCGATATAAAAGAATATAGCCGGATATTCTAATGAGCTTAATTAAAACTCCATAGCAAGGGAAAGGGCAACTGCCCCCCGTAATGCACTTTTAATGTGTGAGGGGAGTGGTTGCTCTTTTCTGATAATATATTTATTGTTTTGCAGCAGACCCTTTTTGATATATCTATTGTTTATCTATTGTATTTCATCAATAAAAATGGTAAAATTGGTAATAATGCGTCGCATAGTAATATGGTCTTATTATTATGTAAATTTATGACTATTATCTTAGTTATAAAATGAAGCTGGGGAGGTATATTTAATGTCGGGCAAAAAAGAAAAAAGGGGTAATAATCAGAATTTAACACGTAATCTTATCTTATACACAGCAATTGCCAATCTTTCACTTATGGTAATACTGGCAGTACTGAATATATTAGGTGTAGCGGTTCTGAACAGGTTTATCAACACATTCGTTACCATAATGCTGGCTTTCCTGTTCATACTTATTCTCAGATTTTTCAGGGCCATCCAGTTGATAGACCAGAATGCAAATCTGCTTTCTCAGGGCAAGCTTAATATCAGCGATATTATAGCCGATAAAACCAAAGGCCTTGAAACTCTGACAATTGCTTTTAATGACATGAAGAGAAATCTCCTAAGCTTCATAGAATCAACCAAAAGTAATGTCATAGTACTATCGGATGCGGTTGACAAGGTTACGAAGAGCCTGGATATGAGCTATAAGGGAAATGAACAGATTGCCGCCAATATGGCCACTGTGGCTGAAAAGGCTCAGGAACAGCTCAAGATTGTCAAGGCAACCCTTGAGAATATTGAAGAGGTAAGTGCAAGGACTAACAGTATAACCGACAGCATTGCAAATATTGAAAACTTTGTTGAGAATACGGTTAAGATAACCGTAGAGGGTACAGGTCATCTTGATAAATATAATGAGCAAATGGATGTTATATCGGCTAACCTGTCGGAAACCGCAGCATTCATTGAAGCTCTCAATACGCATTTGAAGGAAATTGACCAGGTAAACGGTCTCATCATCAATATTACCGAGCAGCTCAAGCTTCTCTCCCTTAACTCAGCAGTTGAAGCCGCTCGCGCAGGTGAGGCCGGAAGAGGCTTCGTAGTGGTTGCCCAGGAGATGAACAAGCTGTCTGCAGCCACCAGAGAAAGCATCGGACAAATCAACAATCTCCTTTCCAATATTCTAAGCAGCAATGCAAAGGTTGGAGAGAGCATCCAGAGCTGTGTAGGCAGCTTCAACATCAGCAAGGAAATATTCGCTTCAGTCAGGGATTCCTTCTATGAAATAAATAAAAACGCTAACATCCTTAATGATGACATGAAAATGGTTTATGACGAAGCCCGTATGATAAGCGAAAGAACCAACAACATCAATGAGCAGGGACATATCCTGCATGACGCATCCAATGAGATATCCTCCATAACCCAGGACGTGGCGGCAGTCACCGAGGAAGAGCTGGCTGAGAATGAGGAGATCAATAATCAGGCATTATCACTTCAGAACATGCTTTCCGGAATTGAACGACTCCTGAAGCGTTACAAGACCTCCATAGTTCCCGTAAGTCAGACAAGTCAAAAGAGACTGAAGATCCTTATGCAAAGCCCGCTGGATCATGTATTCTGGGAGGGTGTCCGCCAGGGTGCCCTATATGCTCAAAATGAACTTAAGGCCAAGAATGTGGATGTTGAATATATCGGTTTTAAAAAGGTTGACGGAACCTTCAACCAGACGATTAAGGACAGGATAGATTCAGGCTATGACGGAATAATTGTTCCCGGTTTTATCGGAAATATCGGAACTTATGTGGCAATGGCCAACAGAAGGAACATACCTGTTATTGCATATAACTGTGACTTGCCTGAGGGAGTTAAGCGGCTGTCATATTTCGGACCGAACGTGCAGGCAGCAGGAACCCTGGCCGGTGAACTTGTTGCAAAGGCTTTGGATGGCGAAGGAGAATTTGCTATCATAACCGGACCTTTGGATACATCTATAAACAAGCTGCGCCGTGATAGCATAATGGAGTTCCTCCGAAAGAAAAAGAAGATAAAGCTTGTTGCTGAATATATAGCAGATGTAACTGATGAAGTGGTGTATAACAAAGCCAAGGAAGCCCTGGCTAAAAATCCTGATATTCGAATAATAATAATAGTAACAGGGGGTATCCAGGGCTGTGCAAAGGCTATTGAGGAAGCCGGCTATGCAGGTAAAACGCAGATTATATGCTTCGACTATGATCAACAGGTTATTGAGCTTGTCAAGAGGGGTATCGTATATGCGGCAATGGGCCAGGATCCCTTCGGTCAAGGCCATGATCCTATTATTGCAATGTATAACTACCTTGTTGCCGGTGAAACGCCGGATTCGATTACATATACAAGAACAGAAATAATTGATGCGAGAAGCGTAAGCGATTGATGATATAAGCGGAGGTTGCCCGCAGCTATTACACCGGATAAGCATATTATGTATACAGAGCCAAAAAGGAGCAGTACCTATGCCGGATTGAAGCAAAGGTACTGCTCTTATTATACAGATTATCATAAAGTTATCATATAGATTCTTACATAGACTATAATTTACTGTACCATTCCTTCAGTACGTCTTCCGCCTTCTTTAAATGGATGTCAAAGCCGGTATCCTTTAAAGCCTCCTCGCGTGTGGAATACAGGTCATTGCTCCAATCCCACCAGAAAACTCCTGCAAACCACTCCTTGCCGGCAAATGCGGAAAGGCATGTATCATAAAAGCCGGCCTGCTCTTCTTCATTCCAGGGCAGCTCTACATGGGTAAAATCCCATGGCATCATAGCGCATCCTGCAGCGCTCCTGCAGCCGATTTCCATGAATATTATCTGCTTTCCCAGCCTTTTGCTGATGCCTTCAAGAACCTCGCCAACACTGTTCCAGGAGGCAAGCATGTTTTCCCTGGTGTCCAGCGGCACTCTGCCTATGCGGTAATATGCGCTAATTCCTATGTAATCCACGGCATCAAACCACTTAACCTTATCCTCTCTTCCATGGTTCGTATTATAGACTATCGGGCCCGAATAAATTTCTCTGACCCTTCTGATCAGTTCACGCCAATATTCTTCCTTGTGCTCCGTACCGCTCATCTCACAGCCGATGCAAAACATTTCACAGCCGGTGTCCTCCGCAAGCTCGGCATAATGACATATGAATGCGGTATATGATTCAAACCATTTTCCCCAATAACAATCTCTCCCAAGCATGTCCTCATCCGGAAAGGTTATCATGGCGCGCCACATTCCGTCGGCACAGTTTATTACGGGCTTTAAGCATACCTTGACGCCCCTGTCATGCGCGCGCTTAATGGCTAATACTATGTCCTTGTCGGTAATTGATGTACGGTAGTCATACAATATCTCCGTGGACGAGAAGCTTTTCTGAAGAATTGAGAAGGCAAGGCACATCCAGTTGATCCCCACGTCAAACAGCTTATCCTGCGACCTAATTGCTATCTCGGTGCGATATGCGCCCCTTTTTGATCTCCACCCGTATGTGAAGCCTTTTATCCACATATTATTTATCTCCTTTATAAGCTGTATGAGCCTTCTATACCTTACCAATATTATCAGAAGGATTACTTTTTTACAAGCCATGCCCTGTATATTTTACAGTGATGGGGCTTAAGCCAGCATGTATAATTCTCGTCATACACACCCACATCCTCATGCTCCCAAAGATCCCTCAGTTTAAAACCATAGCCTGAAGAAGCCGTAAGTCCCATATCCCAGAACTGCAGGGAGCCTTCACCTTCCTCGTCTGACATGTTGAAGAAGCCTATGCCGAAGCTGCCGTCAGAAAGAGGCTTTATATATATCTTAACGGCGCTGTTGTTCCATTGCTCCATACTGTATGCCTGACGTCCCTCCGGGTCCTGACACAGGCCTATTACCTCTCTGTTCGTAAGGATCCTGCGGGTTGTGTCATTCATGCTGCGAATATCGCAGCCTATCATGAGGGGGGAATTCATTATGCACCATAATGAAAAATGTGTTTTATATTCCTCATCCGTACAGCCGCCTTTTGCCACATTACCCTTGCCGTACATCCCCACCACCAGCATATCCAAATCATTATAACAGTAAGGAGCGCTGTAGCATTCCTTGTTCCACTGGCTTAAGGCAATGCTTTTAATGGATTCCCAGTTATCCTGTATATCGCCTGTGGAACGGAACATATGGGCACCGGTTGATCTTATCCACTCATGGCAGTTATCACTGCCCCAGTTGCAGGCTGAGAATAATATATCCCTTCCGCTTGCCTTAAGCGCCATTCCCATTCTCTTGTATAAAACATGCCCGGGAGTATTGTGGGGCTTATAGCAATAGTCATATTTAAGAAAGTCAACTCCCCATTCTGCAAAGGTTAAAGCATCCTCAAACTCATGATCGAGACTTCCGGGATGCCTGCCGCAGGTCATGGTTCCCACACAGGAATACATTCCGAATTTAAGACCCTTTGAATGGACATAATCCGCAACTGCCTTCATGCCGCCCGGAAATTTATTGTGGTCGGGCACAAGATGCCCATCCTTGCTCCTTTGCTTCTCCGACCAGCAATCGTCAATTACCAGATACTCATATCCTGCATCCGAAAGGCCCTGATCCTTCCATGCATCCGCTGTCTCTTTTATCAAGTCCTCTGATATCTGCCATCCAAATGTGTTCCAGGAATTCCATCCCATAGGAGGTGTTTGTGCCAGCATGCTCATACTCCTTTCTTAAGCCTTTATCACGGATGCAAGATAAAATTCCTTGCCCTCCACAGCCTTTGTTATAGTTATCGTAATATTATGCACCCTTGCTTCGCCGCCTGTCAGTATATCCTGCAAATACAGGCAATCGCCCCATGTTTCATCGAAATTGGCATCCAAAATAATAGGGTTGCCGATATCTTCGTCAATAACCAGCTCCGCCACAGGAGCCGGATGCTGCGCATATTTGCGGTACTGTACTGATATAAAGGAACCTTCCGCATCTATACTTATTTTATCGCCTTCCCTTAAGCCGCTCCAGCCATCCCTGAAGACATCCCAGCTGCCCGCCTTTTTGGTCATATCGGCTTTAAAGCCCGTAAGCAGAGGGATGCATGTCTTATTGTTAAGAATACCTGCATTCGCGTACCTGTTTTGAGTAAGGGGTTTTAAGGGCGCCTCATATCCTGCTTTTACCTGCGGCTTATCAAGCCTCTCATTACAGATATCCTCCAGACGATTTATTATCAGTCCTGCAATCAGCTTATGCCCTGCGTCATTAGGATGAAGGCTGTCGGGTGTAATATCTTCCCTGTTTATGCTTCCGTTCTCAATTTCCTTATATATACTTTCCCTCATACTCACAATCGGAAGGTCATAATACCTTCCCACCTCATTGTGTAGCTCCTGGGTATTCCTGCCGTTATCGTAAAACACATTGTTAAGCAGGAACAGGGCAGGCTCTTTCCTGAATAATAGTATCCTTCTTATAAGGCCTTCATAGGTTTCCTGAAAGAAATCCTCATTCCTGTCGTTTACGGAAAACTCGGCAAATACAATATCGGGATCATAGCAAAGAAGATCCCTTTCAACTCTGGCCGCCCCGTACTGGGAGGTGGTTGCGCCTACACCTGCATTGATATACCGGACATGTGCCTTCGGGAACCTATCCCTCCACCACTTATATACAAGATAAGCATAGCAGCTTTCGGGAGTGCTTGATAAGGAGCCTTGTGTTATTGATCCTCCGATAAAGCCTACCGTAATACTTTCTCCCGACATGGCTTTGTCCATGACGCGCTTTATCCTGAATGTGTTGCCTGCATTAGTGAAGCCCCTCTCGTATACCCTTAATAAAGCGCTGTCATTAAGGTCAGCCCTTAACAGTAAATCATTGTTAAGGGCATCAAATTCAGCGTTTATTTGTCCGGCTTTAATAATATCATTATCCATGCAGCTCACCTTAAATCTATCTAATACTTAAATTATGTATCACAGCATAATGAATGTACAAAAACATACCCGGGAGGATTTCCTCCCATATGGAGTTAGTGCTCACCTTTGGAACTATTACATTATTCCGCTGCCTTTATCGTCATCATTTGCAGCGTCATGCTTCTTAATAAAATCCACAATCTCGTCTATCGTAGTAAAGGCGAGAGCCACATAACTGTCGGCTGCTCCGTAATAAATGGCTATACGGCCTGTGGCAGCGTCGCATAACGCAGCACATGGGAACACCACATTGCCGACAAAGCCCCTTTCCTCGTACCACATCTCAGGAGTAAGTATGAAGCTGTCCGGCCTGTATTTGACCACTGCAGGCTCATCCTTATCAAGTATGCAGGCTCCCATGCTGTATACATATCCGTTGCAGGTACCGGTGACTCCGTGGTAGAATAGCAACCAGCCCTCGCTGGTCTCGATCGGAGCGGCACCTCCGCCAATCTTTAGGGACTGCCACCATTGCCTGTAACCCCTTGCCATTACATGCCTGTGTCTGCCCCAGTATTTCAAATCCGGGCTTTCACTTAAGAATATGTCTCCGAAAGGTGTATGGCCGCTGTCACTTGGCCTTGACAGCATCACAAACCTGCCGTTGATTTTTCTCGGAAACAGTACGCCGTTCCTGTTGAAGGGCAGGAAGGGATTCTCAAGGCGGACAAATTTCTTAAAATCATCGGTCTTTGCCAGGCCTAAAGAAGCACCGTAAAAATCCGTACACCAGATAATATAATAGCTGTCATCAATCTTTATAAGCCGCGGATCATATTCATATCGAGGCAGAAAATCCTCCCCGGCTTCATTTACAAAATGTATTCTTTCCTTTTCAAAGCTCCAGCTGATGCCATCCTTGCTGTATCCCAGATACAAATGCGGTACGCCGTCTATCTGCTCCGCACGAAATACGCCTATGAATTCTCCTTTATATGGGAGTACGGCGCTGTTAAAGATCCTGGCCACACCCGGAACAGGATTCCTGTTGATAATGGGATTATCGGAATATCTCCATACCGGCCCGACAGAACCCTCGGGCTTATCCTGCCAGGGAATATTCGGCAAGTTATCCACATACATTTCCACTTTGCTCATCTTAACTCTCCTTTATAAGAATTGTAATAACATTTTCAATCACCATATATTAATAAACCCTTCCCGTCCTGAAACCGCATCATATTTGCCGGCTGATAAATTACGGGAAAGGAGTTGTTCTCGATATACATATATACTCCGTTGCCGTTAACTCAAAGTAAATGCAACACCCCTGTTAAGTATTAAATCTCAATAAAACAGGCTGCAGTGCCGCGGTCCTGCTGTAAGCCCAATCAAGCTTACCGAAAAGATGACACTGCAGCCCTATAGATTTATTTATTAATTACCATAGAACTTATCCAACGCATATTGTAAAACGGGCTTAGCCGATTCTACGCATTGAGCTACTGTCTGATCCTTGTTGACAACAATAGGCCACCAGAACAAATTACCGTAAGAGAAATAATCTCCCAGGCAGAACCATACGTCAAATATCAGATTCTCGCCGGTAGCGTATGCAATATCCACATCATCCTGGGTTAAGAAGCTGCTTTCAAAGAAGGATGTGTCGTCCCTGTAATATGTGTCACCCTTATGCCAGTTAAGAAATTCTTCAAATACCTGCAATACCTTGCCGGGCTCTTCAACACCGGTGGGGATTATATACCAGTTGCCTGATACAGGACTCTTCAAGGTGCCGTCGCCGCTGGGTCCCTTCGGATAGGGAACTACATGGTATTCAAAAGGAAGCTCGGCGCCCTCTTGAATGGCAGCATCTATTTCCTGCTTAAGGGACCATTGCTGAGCTGTCCAGAACATAACCTTGCCGTCAGCCCATGCAAAGAGGTTGTCGTCCCAGTCATCGCCATTCCATGGCCTTGCAGTCTTTTCCACGTTATATATGCGGTCAATGAAATTAAGCGCTTCAAGTACCTGAGGAGAGCTTACTCCCTCCTTCTCGGTTGCAGCTATATTACCGCCGTTATTAAGAACCAGACCGTTGGTCAGGTCGGAGAATATTCCGCCGTAGCCGTATACATCGGTAAGGCTATCTCCGTCAAGATCTCTGGTACCCGCCTTTAAAAGCTCAGCGAACTTTTCAAAGTCCCATTTTCCTTCCTTGTAAAGCTGCTGGGGATCTTCCAGTCCAAGATCGTCAATCATGGTCTTGTTGTAGCCCAGGAATATACCTCTTGTAGGTGTGCCATGCTCCGTCATGTCTCCAAAAAAGTAGGTGCCGCCGAGACCTTCCAGAGGCTTTATTATCTTCTGCTCGCCATATAAATCGGTATACTCGGGAGCAATATCCTTGATGTTCTGCGCCAGGCCGTTCTGAACTGCGGGAATACCGAACTGCAGATCTGTAAGGTAGATATCACATTCCGGAGTTCCTGCAGTAATGGATGTGGTTATGCTGTTTCTAATTCCATCCCATCCGAAGTTTACAAACTGAACCTTGCAGTTATATTTCTCTTCAACTCTTCTGACATTATCCAGCTTCATTTGTGCAGTCTCAGTATTGCTTAAGCCCGGATCGTCTGTAATGTCATCATGATCGCTGGTATAATAGTAATCCCACCATATGCCAACCTTAATAGTCCTTCCTCCAAAATCAAATGCGGGATATGGATCAGGTACCTCGGTAGGTGTTGCTGTAGCTTCCGGTGTATCATCCTTTGATCCTGTGTCATCTTTTTTATCCGGTGCTTCTGTAGATTTTGCATCCGGAACATTATCGCCGCCGGTTTCGTCACTCTTGCTGCAGGCGACAAATGAAAGTGCCATTACCAAACATAGTAGTAATGCAATTATTTTCTTGCTTGCTTTTTTCATTTAGTCCTCCTCCTTATTAATATTTATATTAATTATAATCTATTTTAAGATGGCAGGAAAAGGGTATCAGCCAACTATACCGCTTCTCTCCACGCCCTCCATAAAATACTTCTGCATAATCAGATATATTATTAAAACGGGAAGCACAACCAATATTACTCCCGCATATACATACAATTGATTAACAACCGGGTCGTTGATTTTATCCAGAAAACGAATCGTAGCCTGTATGGTTGACAGCTTAAATGATATGTTGTGGTTCGACGGCATCGAGAACAGGCTTACATAGAACATATCGTTATACTGCCATACCAGTGAGAATACGGATACGGTCAGCACAGCGGGCACTGCATTGACAAGCATAATTCTGAAATATGTATACCACATTCCGGCTCCGTCGATGAAGGCAGCCTCTTCTATCTCCTTTGGAAGCCCTCTGAAGAACTGCCTGAATATGTATATGTACAAGCCCGATCTTAACCCAACACCCAGCAGTGTCATGATTATCATTGGAGCTTCAGTGGACAGCAGGTTAAGCTTCTTGCCGGTTATCAGCTTAATTATTCCGAGTATGTCAAAGTTTCTGAAATGCTGGTATACGGGAAGCATTATAGTATGTGAAGGCAGCACTATTGTAAGTACGACACAGCCAAATAACAGCTTCTTAAGCGGAAAATCAAAGCGTGCAAAGCCATAGCCGGCCATTGAGGCAATTACAACCTGTATAAGGGTTATTATCAAAACATAAATAAGAGTTGAAGTCAGGGTCTTCCAATAATCAAGACGCATGAAGGAAAGCCTGTAATTCTCCGTGGTAGGCCGAATCGGGAACAAAAACACCGACGGGTTATATACATCCGATGACGAAAAGAAGGATTTGCTTATTATGCTTATGACCGGTCCAAGGATTATGAAGGAGATCCCAAGCAGAATAATAAACTTAAACACCGAAAAGAGAAGCGCCTTCGACTTGTGCACTACCCTGGATCTCTTATTTAGCAGAACGGTGTCTTCATTCATGCTTTTAAGCCTTGCAATAATATTGCCTGCATTTATCTTCAAAGCAGCTTCCCCCTCTAATTGTAATAAAATGCCTTGCGTGAGATAAGAGCAACAATCACCGCAAGTATGGTACATATGGATACTGTGCTTAACATGCTCATTGCGGAGCTTAAGCCATATTCCATCGTGCTGCCGAAGGCAGTGTTATATGCCAGCTCAACAACATCACTGTTTACGAAATAGTCAACTATGGTATAAACCACATTGGTTATGATAAGGGGTGATACCATCGGGAATGTTACCTTCCAGAAGGTTTCATAGGGCGTGGCTCCCTCAATCTTTGATACCTCATAGAGGGAAGGAGATACGGACTGCAGTGCAGCTATGAATATTATTATCTGAATGCCCGAAGCCCTGACCACTTCATATATCCTTCCGATTATACTGATTATATAATCAACCATCCTGTCGGGTATACCTATATCCAGCAGTACATCCAGAAAATAATCGACATTGAGGCCGCTTGTCTGTGCAATGTCGGATATCATTGTGGTTGCACCCCCCTGGATGGCCTCGGTAGCCAGCTCCAGGGATTCCTTAACCGCACCTGAACCAAGCAGGATGGGCAGGAAAAAGATTGCCCTTACAAGACCCCTGCCTTTGAACTTGGCATTAAGCAGCAATGCAATGAACAGACTGAAAAATGTTATGAACGGAACGTCAATCAATACATTTCTGATTGAGTTGGTCAGCACCTGATTGAAGGTCGTATGCTCAAGCAGAGCGTATTTGTAATTATCCAGTCCTACAAAAGTGGCAGTATAACCTCCTGTATCCATTACCTTAATATAGCTTAAGGAAAACTGGGTTGTAAGCACAAAGCTTCTTAAGTAATATACGATAAAGCCGATAAGCCAGGGTGTAATGAACAGCAAACCGGTTATCGCCCGCTTTTGCCGAAGTGTAAGCCTCCTGTTTTTCATTGTTCCACCCCCTTGATTACGTAGCTTCTTGCCGGTATTTTTACTGCGTCGATATCGGCATCACTATCGTTATAGTTTATATATATGATACAACCGTTGTCATAGGTTACCTTCCTTATGCCGGGTGCCGCAGCTTCATGCTCTGTTATTGTGCTGCCGGTCACATGTTTTAGGGCTTCGTTAACCCCTTCATAGATACGGACGGCGTCCTCAAGCCAAACATCATACTGGGTTGAATACAGCAGGTTCATGCCGGTATACTTCATTTCGCTTGTTTCCTCATAGGACAGGGTAAAATGCGGGTACATGCCGAATTCAACCATCCTCAGTATGGTTTGCTGCCTGTCGTAGCTGTCACTTAAGTTAACAGCATACCCTGAATAATCAATGCAGCCATGTATCACCATCTGGTAAAAAGGAACCTCTACGTCCACGATATGTAAGGAATTATGTCCTGAGGGTACATTCTGCAAATCGTCGGCATATGCCCAGGAATATGAATTGCCCCCGTTAAGCATCAGTCTGTCCGTTACCTCGTCTATTCGTTCCAGCTGACCCAATACGACCTGCTTGGATTCCTGCCTGTTTATAACATTGGTTCTTCTCTTGTCGGAGGTTAATGTATCACCCATATCCCTTAAGGAGAGGCTTCCGATATTAACGTCCTTTATCTCATCAGTAAGCCAGCCCACATGTCGCACAAGGAACCTTGGTGAAAGGATATTATTCAATGTCTCCCTATAGCCCAGGGAGGATTTTCTTAATGTGGCCGGATTAACAGGACCGTAACCCACTGCAATACCTGAATAATACTGGGCATTCTCCATTCTCCAGCTATAATTTTTACCTTCAGCCACAAAGGATATTTTCTGCAGAGCCACATCCCCATAAAGCATCATGCCGTTATCGGCAAGCTTACTGTTAAGCTCCTTAAGGCCCTTCTTACCGCCCAGCTTCCTGTCAACCCGGATGTTTTTCGGTACATAATGGTAATATCCTCCGTTGAACCAGCCCAGGTAGTTCATTCTGATATTGCTTACACCTTCATCCTTAAATTTCTTTGCTATCTCCCAGGCTTCCTCAAAATCAGTCATCGGATATACTCCGAGATAAGGAGCCCCCATTATACTTTTCTGTTTCTTAATGCTTCCCAGAATATCCAGATAAAAAGGTATGGAATCCGATTCATCCTTTACGGTAAGCACGCCATCTTCTATAAGCTTGTTTCTGTAATACCTGGCCATACCTGAATAAGAAGCATCCTCCTTATTAAGGAAGGTGTAGGATACCGTTAAATCCAAAGCATAGATATCCTTTTCAAGAACCGGGAGATCCGAGGAAGCTCCTGTTGCGCCGAACAGGTAGACCTTTTCAGATCCCCTGATTACAAACGAAGGATAAACGTAATTGTAGCTGTTAACATTGCCGGAAATATCAGCCACAATATTGGCCAGCGCATCCCCTTCGGTAATCCGGGCAAATATAGCGCTGTTCTCATGTTTTATTCCGAATACGGGTATTCTTATCTTTTCCTTATTCTCAACATCTGTAAAGGCCTGGCTTACATCATCCATTCCGTAAACATATTCATTGTAACGTTCCGTCTTTTTGCCGTTATTGAATCTTATCAGGGAACCCGAGCCGTTAGGTACTAGCATGTAGCCCTCTTCCTTGTCTGAGCCTGCTCCGAAGAAGCATAAAAGATCTATGCCGGCAAGCCTTCCCGATCCGGTTTCCTTAATCTGTTCAGCAGGTACGGTAACCTTCAGGCTATCTCCCTCAAGACGGTATTCCAGCACAATGGTAAATGTGGTCCGCTCGGGCAGGGAACCGCCGGCAGCCAAAGCAGCATCCTCGTCGAAATCAGCCTGCGTGTATCCTATCTCTTCGAGCCAGCCATTCCACCTTTTAAGACCAATCTGGTTTGCCTGTGCTCCTGATGTGAGCTCCAAAAAGCCATCCAGAGTCTTGGAAGCAATATAGTTGCCGCGGAAGGTCTTGGCTTCCCTTTCCCCAAGCTTGCTTAAGATTTTTTCCTGAAGGCGTTCCTCTGTGATAAAGGGCGGTATCAGGCCGGTAGGGCTGTCCAGGTTCCCTAAAAGGTATGTATATCGAATTCCGTTATCTATTGCTTCAATTTCAAACTGCTCCCGTTCAACACTGAAATCATAATTATACATAGTAATCATTGTCATGGATATATCATAATATGTAAGCATGAACTGGGAGTTAAGCGCTGTTTTGTTGCGGCCCGAGGCAATCGGATCCGAATTGCGGTCCACCGGATTGGAGTAGGTTATTTCACCGGACCTCTTGTCATATACTGCCACCTCGGTGGTTGTGGTATTGGTATAGAGCTTAAGAGTATCGTTTTCGGCCGCAAGCACCATCCTCTCCACCTTCGGGTCATCATCTTCAAGGGCGGCAAATTCCCTGCCTGCCTCAAAGCTGTAATCCTTCAGATATTTCCTGTATTCCTTGTAATTAAAATAATACAGGAAAAGGTAAAGGACATACCCTGCTGCTGCAAGCACAACGGCCGATATAATGATAATGATTCGCTTTGTTGATTTCCTCAATTCAATCCCCCCTTAAGCCCGCAATACAAGCTCGGTATATACACTGTCAAGGAAATAATATACCTGCTGCACCAGTGAGGATAGCAGCATAATTATGAATATAATGATAATAAGTGCCGCAAAGGTAAGCACAATTGTAATTAAGGTCTTGCCGAAGCTGTAATTATGCACCACCATTATCCCGACCAGCATCAGTAATGCCGAATATACGATGGATATTCCGACAATCAGAAAATATATGCCTTCCTCGTCGCTTGCTATGAACTGTGACAGCAATGTTGCAGGGAGGAAGGTAAGCACCATCGGCAGCAGGGAGTATCCCATAACTGTCAGAATATCCCTGAACCTCCCCTCACCTCCCATGAGACAGGTTATGGACCAGTTGGCGGCGCTGAACAGCAGCACGGCAACAAAAATACCTATAACCTCCTGTCTGCTGTCAACATACATAGGATTAATGGAATTGACAACAAAGCTGGCATATCTTCTGTTCATTGAAAATGAAAGGCCGAACAGTAAGATCATCAGCATAGCAACCGGCAGGCTCCCCCTGTTTCTGTGCCTTATCTCATAAAAGCCGTCAAAGGGATGAGTGATGACGTAAAATATATAAAGCAGCTTTTCCTTCCTACTCATCGTATTCATCTCCCCTCCTCTTAAGCCTTTTTACAATCTTTCGGACTATGACTGCAATAACCGCAAGACTTACAGCCGTAAGTACATAGCCAAGATTTTTCTTTAATATATCATCTCTGTACCTCTTAAAGGCTATTGAGTAATATTCCCTGTCCATGCCAAGCTTTAAGTATTTCATGGCCTTTTTATTCTCGCCGGCAGCAAGATAGGATTTGCCTATGCCGACATAGGCCAGCTCAAAATTGGCATCAAGCTCCAGTACCTGCTCCCACAAGGCTACAGCCGATGCTTCATCGCCGTCATATCTTAGAGCGACAGCCCTGTTTATAAGATCTCCGTATCTGGTTGCAACGAATGTCATAAGCTCAGCCCTCAAAGAATCCAGGACCAGGATTTTATCATCCTTGGCTTCAATTGCAGCCGGTAATTTAAAGGTACCCTTCTGTGTGCCCATTCCCCCGAATATATACAGCAGGTTGCCTTCATGGTCGTAAGTAAATATCCTTCCCCTGACCGTATCGATGACGGAGTATATACCGTCTCCCCTGTATACTATGTCCTGTATCCTTGAGGGCCCTGCATATTCGGTTCCCTGCCTGTAATAAAAATCTCCGCTGAGCTGTCCTTTCTGGCTTACATTGCTGTTGTCCTTCTTGATGACATCCTCACCCTTGGGGTTGAGTCTTCTGATGGACTGATTGGCGTCGGTATCCACATTGGTTGCATATATGAACCCGTCCGGAGCAATATCCAGACCGGTAAATTCCGTAGGTATGAACTGGGCCGAGCTTTCTCTCTGTGCCTTGGTGGAGAACCTTCTCCAGAATTTCTCGTAGGTATTGATGGATACATTGATTGTTCCGCTGAATCCGGTAAAATTCCCGGCTTCGTCAAAGCACATAATTCCCTGAATCTTATCCTTGACTATGGCGTAGACTCTGTCTGCATAATCCACTGCAACCTTGGCAGGCCTGAAATCAAAATCATCCTCAAGCACCTCCGACTTGGGATTGCTTATGATTTTTATCAGCGCGCCGTCCTCTGACAGCGCTACTATCCTCCGGTTGTCGGTATCCGCAATGTAAATCTCATTCTTACCTGTAACATAGATACCGCTTGGCATTTTAAATGTATCCGCCGTATCATTGTTCAGGAAGCTGTCAATTATTATATCAAGGGTCATATCCGGCTTAAGCCTTAATATTCTGTTATTGCCGGTATCAGCTATATAGACCCTGTTGTCCTCCGCCACAAATACATCCTGGGGATTGAGAAGATTACCAGCGCCCAAATCTCTGCCGGTATAGCTTACGTCCGGTATATATGCCGCAGGCGTATAATAAACATCCCTCCAATAATCATAATTGTAGGTTTGGTAGGGAACATTCTCGCCGGCAAAAGCCGCTGCACCTGCAAATACGGTATACATTACCGCGGCAAGTATTGCTGCGGCAAGCTTTACCGCAGTAAGCCCTGTCATGGCCGGGCCTGTCAGAGCAGGCTTTGCCTTTTTTGCAGCCTGGCTTATGATTTTTCGTTTCATTGCCTCATCCCCCTATTCCTTCATGCCGGATGTAGTCATTGTTTCTATAATGCTGCTTTGACATATTATGAAAAATGTGATCGGAACGGCGGCGATAATGAAGGTTACAACCGCTGCGGCGCCCTGTCTTGCCGGTCCGCTGTTAATTATCTGATTGAGTGCATACTGCAGAGGCTTAAGCTCCTCATCTCTTAAGAATGCGCTTCCCGTATTGCCCCACATGCTCTGGAACTGCAGCACTGCAAGCGTAAGCCATGCAGGCTTGACATTCGGCATAATTATGGTCCAGAAAATCTTGTATTCGCTTGCGCCGTCCAGCCTGGCGGATTCTATAATGGAATCCGGTATCTGCTCCATGAACTGCTTCATGAGGTAAAGGCCCAGTCCATAGGCAAATGCCGGCAGCATAACGGCAAGATATGTATTATTAATTCCGATTTTTGATATAACAAGGTAGTTAGGTATCTGCGTCACCTGCCAGGAAAACATCAGGGACAGCACGACCATGCCAAACAACAGCTTCTTGCCCGGAAAATCATGCTTTGCCAGGGGGTATGCTGCCATTGATGCAAGTACAACATGTCCGAGGGTTCCCCCGCCGGTTATTATTATTGTATTGAAAATGTAACGGGCAAAGGGTACCCAGGAGTTTGACATAAGTATGATTAAATCATAAAAGTTATCCCAGCTGGGATTCCTTACGAATATGGTGGGCGGATATCGGAACAGCTCATCCAGCGGCTTAAAGGCGTTGTTTACAATCATAACAAGAGGCAGCACCATAAACACGGCACATATTCCCATGAGTATGAACAGTGTTACATTGCCGGCCATTGAGCGGTTTATTGTTTTTTGACGTCTTTTGAAGATCCGCCTTCTCGGTTTCATATAATCTCTTGCCATGTCAGTTACCTACCTTTCTGATCAGCTTCTGAATCAGCTTGTTTGTTCCTATCATCATTATGAACAGCAAGGTAGCTATTGCGCAGGCATATCCCATCTCATATCTTATGGAGCCATAATCCAGCAGATGGGTTACCACCGTTGCTCCTGCATCGTTGACGCTTGGATTGCCTGCCAGATTGATGGAGATGTCAGCCACTGCAAAGGACTGTGTAATCTGCATGACAGCGCCGAACATAAGCTGGGGCTTCATTGACGGAAGCGTTATGTACCAAAGCTCCTGCCAGCGGTTTTTGATACCGTCCACCGCACCGGCTTCATATAAGGACTTGTCTATTGTCTGCAGGCCTGCTATAAATGTCAAAAATCCTGTTCCCAGGCTCAGCCACAGCTGCACTACAATCAGCACCGGCAGCACGTATTTCTCCGTCTTCATCCAGACAACAGGAGTGTTGATAAGATCCAGCTTCATTAGCAGGCCGTTTAAGTAGCCATACCTGTCACCCTTTAAAATCAGGTTCCATACCAGATATGCATTGCCCGATATTGAAGGCGCGTAGAAGATCAGGGTAAGAAAAGCCCTTGTTTTTCCTTTGAATTCATTGATGATCCATGCAAACAACAGGCACATCACATAGCTAATCGGACCGGTTATAACAGCAAAAATCAGGGTGTTGGCAATTGCCTTTTTAAATATGACGTCATCCAGGAACAGCCTGATATAGTTTTCCCAGCCGATGAATTTCGGCATCTCAAGAATGTTAAAATCGGTAAAGCTGAAGAATACCGAGGTTAAAACCGGCAGTACGGTGAACATGAAGAAAAGTATAAAATAAGGAGCAAGCATCACATAGGATGCCCTGTTTCTCTTAATCCTGTGCCCCAGGGACCATTCATTCTTATTGTTTGTTGCATCCTTCTTCCTTTTCATACTTCATTCCTCCAGGTTAATTATTTGCAGAAAACTGTTCCCTGTTCTACCGGGAAGCGGTGTCTTCAGCGGTCGGAAGTCCGAATTCCTTTCTTTTGAATGTTATTTCCTCATTAATATATCTGACGAAATCCGTCAGCGCCTCCCTGGGCTGCATTCTGTTTTTTTCCTCGGCATTTACAACCTTATAAAATGCATTATTAACGTTACGCCATGTATAATAGCCTCCGGGAACCTGCGGGATACCCTTCATCCATTTAAACTGCTCTTTCAGTGCCTCATAGTCGTCCGACGGCCATGGCAGGTTGTCAAATGCCTCCACATTTGCAGTCGGATAACGTGCAGCCGCACCCATAAGAGCTTCCATTTCCCTGCAGTACTGTATCTGGGTTTCGGCAGATACCCACCATTTCATGAATTTCCAGGAGGCTTCCTTATCCTTCGTCTGGCTGAGCATTACCTGGGCGGTACCTGCACTGGAGACGGAATGATCTATGCTTCCGTCTTCCCTTACCGTTCCCGGTACCATGGCAAATCCCCACAGGCCCTTGATATCGGGAGCGGAAACCTGAAGCTGGTTATACAGGGTAAAATCTGATATGATTATCGGCGCATCACCCATCCTGAAGCGCTGGTCCACAGCCAGTTCCTTCTCCAGCTTATAATCGGTATAATACTCGCAATATTCACGGAACGCCCTGATTGCTATATCACTGTTAAGTGCGGATGCCGTTGCATCCCCGGTATAGTACTCTCCTCCGTTCTGGTACAGCAGCATTGCAAATACCTGCTCCGTAAGGGGAACCATACCCAGATCCATCTGGTTTTTGCTGAGTACGGACAATATGGTCTTCATCTCATCCCAGGTTTCCGGAATCTCAAGCCCGAGCTCAGCTAATATATCCTTCCTGTAAAACATCATCAGGCAGGTCTCCGTTTCGGGAAGGGCAAAGGTATGCCCGTCAAATTCATAGGGCACCATTGCGCTTGGCCTGAATTGTGTTTTTATCTCTTCAATGTCCTCAAATTCCGATAGGTCGACCAGCGCATTTCTCATACCGTAATTCATTGGCAGGTCGCTTCCTACCTGCACGGCCACATCCGGTCCCTGGCCCGCCAGGGTGGCCTGCAGCAATGTGGACATATCCACAAGCTGGACCTTGACGTTGATATTGGTTTCGGGGGTGAAGGTTTCGTCAATCAGGGATTTCAACACATTTGCCTGGTCCCTTCCTGTTCCGATCCACACCGTAATGGAACTTATATCCTCTTCATCCTCCGCAATATTTCCTATGGTATTGTAGTCTATTACAAAGGAATAAAATAATGACTTCACCATATGTACAAATCTGTCCCAAATTGAATTATTAACCTTCGGAACCTTCATGTCCGGTGAATATATATAAATAGCATCAATTGCAAGAGGCTGGTCGAGAACCTGGGTAACCCAGTTGCCGAGGGCGCTCATATCCAGCTTATATGACTCAAGCCCCTTGGTAAAGCGTTCAACATCCTTAATAAGATAATTGAGCTGTTCCACCATACCTGTAAGGGCAGCCTCACGGTTTGATCCCCTGCCTGCAACCGCTCTAAGCTCAGCTATGGTATTGTTAAGTCTGTCCCTGACTTTGATCAGATCCTTCTGAAGTCCCGGAATATTATCCTCAAGATTATAGTCACGGTACTTGTCGGGTTTGACGCCTGTAATTCTGATTACCTTCCTGTATATTGCCATGAGATCCAGGACAGATCCCCTTGCTTCCGATATAATGTTGGAGAAATCCCCAAGCACAACCTCCATCCTTAAGGTATGCCTGCCCTTCTCAAGATAAAAACGATAAGCCTCTCCCTCATCATCACCAAAGGTGTTCATATGCCAGGTATTATTATAGCGGTAGCCGTAATCTGCCATTTCATCAAAGGGTATCTCCCCGTCTATCATAATCCTTCTGGAGGTATATATTCCCCTTACGAAATTCTGTCTTGCATGCAGCGTGATAAAATAATAGCCGCTTTCCTCCACCTCAAAATCCCATTCAAGCCATTGGCCCACAATCCTCCAGTTGGTATTGCTGCCCATGGTATTATTTCTTAATTCCCTGGCACTGTAGGGATATACCGCAGGTGAGGATTTATCCTGCGACGGATAAAGCATCTGTGAGGATTTGCGGTCGGCTTCCTCCGCTTGAATTGTTACAAGCTGTCCGGAGGTATCCGCTGCTCCTGCAGCATCATGCATTGCCTTAACTTCGTCATAGCTCTTAACCTTTTCGGAATTGCTTAAGGTAATACTTCGAAGGAGCATCGGCTCTCTTCTTGAATACAGGGTAATGGTATGCTTTCCCTTTGTAAAATATATGGACAGCTTATCCGTTTCATATCCTTCACTGTCATATAAATAGCCTTTTATCCATTGGGGCGCCTCAACCTGCTTCGGTTTAAGGTCGTTGCCCCTGTTATCCTTATCCCATTCTTCCACCCCATTCACCCATATCCTGGTGAACTCCACAACATCAAGCTGTGAAAACGGAAGCTCCCCGTCTATGAATATGCCCCTTTGAATTGAGGCGCTCTTTCCCTCTACAGGATAATAAAGAAGGCATATATCATAAAAGCCTTCATTCCTGATATCAACCTCATATTCAATAAACCCCTGTTCATCTGTAAGAACTGAGATCCCTTCCATACCCTCATAATCTATGTATTCAACAGCTTCCATGCCCTCAACCCGGACATAGTCTGCTGCTTCTATAACATATTCGTCTACAGGCCTTTTATCCGTATCAAAGCCTGAAACATAGCTCTTATAATCCTGTGCCGCAGTACTCGCCGATTCCAGCAGCTCCTTAAAGCTCTCCATGGATATATCCGTCTGTGCAAAGGCTGTCTTATCGGCTTGTAATAAATCAGCACAGCATAAGACAACTATAAGCAATACTGCCGCTGATTTTCTCCAGCCGGGCTTCTTCATGCTGCCATCTCCTCCCCGCATATGGTGCATCGTAGTGCATATGGTATTGCATTTTTATTTTCCATGTGTGCATTGTAGCACAACCATACAAAAAAAACAATACGTCATTGTATGAATATTATAGGAATAATTACTTGTAATCATGTTTTATATATATAATGCCTAAATACCATACAATTAATCATATTTCCGGTTTTGCAAGAATTGCATCATTTATGCTATAAAATATGAAATATTGTATATAATAAAAAATACCCCTGGTACCATATGGAACAATGGTACATTCCGGTATCATTGTTCCATACTGTACCATGGGCACAATACGTACATCCATGGATATTCCTTAAGCCGAATGCTTATGATTAATACCTCCGGCTCACTAATAAATGTTATAATCAGCTTTTAGGGGTTATATGCCTGCATCCTTGATTGACCTGTTTGACGACTGCCTGAGTATTACCTCCACTCCTATAAAGACAATCTCCTTGGGGAAGGTGGGATTTTGTATCCTCCACATAAGCTGCTGGACCAGTCTCCTGCCAAGCCTTTGGTTGCCGACGCGAACAGTGGTAAGGAAGGGTTCAACCTGGGACATCCCCTCCACATTGTCATATCCCGTAACAGCCACATCGTCCGGTACGCTTAAGCCCCTGTTGTTCAGGCACCTTATGACAAATAAGGCTATATCGTCATTTGCACACACAATGGCTTCCGGCATGTACGGAAAGGCCGAAATTGCCGCTTCGACCTCCTCCATCTTGTAAAACTTCCTTGCGGTATGATAAGTGGCTATAATTCTCTCATCCGGTTCAATACCCGCATCCTCCATAGCGCTCAGATATCCGTTGTATCTGTCACAGATGGTTTTACAATAGGTAGTGTCACCGATAAAGCCTATCCTTCTCATACCCCTGTTAATTAAATCCTGGGTAATCTTTTTTATACTGTTCATGCCCTCGCATATTATGATATCACCGTAATGCGATATGCTTTCCACATCGCTTGGCGCATCCAGAAATACCACAGGTATATTCTGCTTCATAATCAGATCCACATAATCCGCAGCAAATACGCTAAGTATTATGATCCCGTGAACCTCGGCCTGGAGATCAAGAGGAAGAACCAGGTTCTTCTCATCCTGCTCACTGATGAAATTAAATTGAAGCTTGCAGCCATTCTTGTTCAGCTCATCCGATATACCCATGATAATACTGTTCCAGAAAACAGATATCTCCCTTCTGGTCAGTACTACAATGGTCTTTGATTCATTCAGCCTGTTTCGAAGCTTGAATTCGTTTAAAACCACGGGGGACAGCTTGGAATAGCCCATCTCATAGGCTTTTTCTATAACGACATACCTTGTCTCATATGACACGGTATCGCTGTTGTTCAATGCTTTTGCCACCGTGTTTCTTGAAAGATTCAGCTCCCTTGCAACATCCTGTATGGTTACCTTTTTCATGGCTGTTTATCATCCTCCCATTACTAAATAACCGTGTGTATGCAATTCGTGTTCATTACTAATACATAATAATATAATATGCACACATTAATGCATAATGGAAGTTTACTATATATTGAGGAGGATTTCAAGCTTAATTTTGCCGAAAAACAAATAAATGCTAAATAATGCACAATAAGCATAATATTATGCCGCACGGGCTATTTCTTCCATATAGCTTTCATGCGGCATAATATTACATGCTGATATTTTTAATAATTATAATGCATAATGCTGCAAAACAGCTTGCAATAAATTACTTTTGCGCTATTGTTTGCCAAGAATTTCAAGATTTTTTCTTATAAGATTGCACCTTTGCCTGACACAATCCGCAGATCTTAAGGGATCGGGAGGCGTGTTGAAGGTGTAGTCGACAAGGCGTTCAATCGTAGTAGATGCCACATGCATCCGTGTGTCCGACGAACCGTAATATATATATACGCTTCCGTCCTCATCGGCTATGGCTCCGTTAGTGAAAACCACATTTGACACATCCCCAATTCTTTCTTCACCCTCGGGAGCTATGTAATATCCGGACGGTTCTGCTATTATTCGCGAGGGATCCCTTAAATCGGTAGCAAATACATAGATTACATACCTGAGTCCTGCAGCCGTGTTGCGGACTCCGTGTGCAATATGTATCCATCCTCTGCCGGTTTTTATGGGTACGGCACCTGCCCCGTTCTTGGCTTCTGTTATGGTATGGTATCTTCTCCTGCTTACTATATATTCCTCATCAATAACAGCATTGGTTATATCGCTGCAATACCCTGCTCCGATACCTTTACCCGAACCGGTATCGATAAAGCCGTCCATAGGCCTTGTATAGAAGCAATACCTGCCATCCACAAATTCCGGATGAAGCACCACATTCCTCTGCTGCGGCGAATGCAGTGTCCTTAGGTTATTAAGCCTCTCCCATGTTACCATATCCTTCGTCCTGACAATTCCTGCTTCTGCCACCGCCGCCGAAAGGTCATTGCTTGAGGTGTCCTTGCTTTCGGAACAAAACACTCCGTATATATAGCCATCCTCATGCTTTGTCAGGCGCATGTCATATACATTGGTTTCCTCCGGGCAGATGTCGGGCAGCTCAATTGGATAATCCCTGAATACAAATCCCTCGGTGGGGCTGGAGCTTTCTGCTATTCCAAAGAAGGATTTGCGGTCACAGCCTTCAATGCGGGCAACCAGGCAGTATTTGCCGTTATGCTTGATGGCTCCCGAATTAAACACTGCATTAACCCCCAGACGCTCCATAAAATAGGGATTGCTTTTCTCATCAAGGTCATATTTCCAAAAGGGAGGGATATGGGCGGCAGTCAATACCGGGTACCTGTATCTGTCATATAAGCCGCTAAGGCCCGGTAACCTTTCATTCCTTCTGCCTATAAGCTTTTCATATTCCTCCATAACAACATAATAATTGGGATGCATACCGGTACTCCTTACAGTTATATATTAATATTAATCTATCGTAGAACATATACATGTCTAAAGCTAAGCTTACGCCAAAGAGCCGCGGAGACGGGGAATTAGTATCTATGTATGAAAAAATGCAGCAACGGCAGGGTTTTGCAATTACCTTAGAAATTAAGATTCCTTCTGATTATCTCAATGCACATCCTGCCGTTATGATAAGGGCATTTCCAGGGTCCTGCGATTTCCTTCCTTAACGGATTGCCTTCCCTGTCAGTTTCGTTCAGCCACTCCGAACCGGCTCTTGTATCAATAATGTGCTTTTCAATGAATTCCCAGGTATTTGAGGCTGCTTCCCTGAAGGCTTCGTTCCCGGTTTTTTTATAGGCATTCATAAATCCCAGTACAGCCTCCGCCTGTACCCACCATACCTTCCTTGTATCATTTACATTATTGAAGCATTCATTATATACCGATGTGCCGTCAAAGCCCGCCTGCAGTACATGAAGGGCAAGCTCCTTTGTGATCCGGGATATATTGTTAGTATATTCCAGATCCCCAAGTATTTCGCAGCCATTGTCTATCAGCCATGCGGCCTCAATATCATGGCCGTATGAATGGAGATCGGCAATTGTGTTCATGTTAAAGTCAAAAAACACCTCAAGCCGTTTCTTTTCCGGGTTATATATCTTGTCACGGAATATATCCAGCATACACTTAAGCTCATCGGCAACCGCTTCGTCCTTATGGACCCGGTAAACTTCTGAATATGCTTCAAACACATGCAGCAAGGTATTCATGGTCCTGGATGCCATAACCCCGTTTTCCGAAAGCTTGTCGTTTTGTACGGGTTTGAAGCTGCGGTCAAAGGCTTCAAGATAGCCTATGTCATCCCTGCAGAATTCCTTTATGATGTCCATAAGCCCATATGCCAGCCTCAGGGCTTCTTCGGAGCGGGTTATGTCATAATAAGCTGCCAGGGCATATACGGCAAATGCCTGGCAGTATGTATGCTTTGTATCATCGGAGGGCCTGCCGTCATATGTAACCGACCAGTATACTCCTCCGTATTCCTTATCCAGAAGAGAATCCCTCAGGAATTCGTAAGCATGCCGGGCACAGCTTAAGTCCTCCCTGTCCGAGGTTATAGAGTAGGCATGGGAAAAGAACCACAAGAGCCTGCTGTTTAATATTCCTCCCTTATCCGCCTCCCTGTATAGCTTAAGGTCATAATCCATCTCCCCGTAAAAACCTCCGTGCACATCATCCCTCAAGCCTCTCCAGAATGGAATAATACCGTAAAGCAGATGATCCTTAATTATGTTCACACGTGTATTATATAACCTGCCCATTTAATTACCCCCAGATATAAGCCATTGCATTGCCGCGGTATACCGCGGATTACTGCAAAATACTGCGAGATATTACTATATATCTAAGACCATCCCGATTAATAACAGGACTTTGCCTTTTGCTTCAGAATTATACATATGATATAACAAATTCCATATTGCCCGAAAGTGTAAACTCGCCATATCCCCGGGGGAGAATGAAATGCTCGCCTTTCCCGATCCCGATACCGTCAATTACCCCTTCGCCGCTTATTATGCTGACATTCATGAAGGGCTTGTCCTGAATCAGCCTGCCGTCCCCCTTGAGGGAACCCTTCAGCACAGTATAGTATTCACAGCTTATCAGCTCCTCCATATATAAGGAACCGTCCCTCCATGCTCTTTTTCCTGTCGGCGTATCCTCATGGGGGCATCTGATTACATCAATGCTTTTATCAATATGAAGAGGCCTTGGTTTACCGTTATCCAGCCTGTTGTAATCGTAAAGCCTGTATGTGACGTCGCTGCTTTGCTGCGTTTCAAGAAGCAGCGTGCCTTCCTTTATTGCATGGACAGTGCCGGGAGTAATCTGAAAGAAATCTCCCTTTCTGACAGGCCTCATACTTATCAGCTCCTGCCAGCGCTCCTCTTCTATCATTCTCTTCAGTTCATCCTTATCCTTCGCATTATGCCCGATTACTATGCTGCCCTTCTCAGGGCAATCCAGTATAAACCAACACTCGGTTTTTCCGAGGGAGCCGTTCTCATTCCTGTATGCATAGTCGTCATCCGGATGCACCTGTATGCTTAAGTCCTTATTTGCATCAATAAGCTTAACTAATAAAGGAAAAGCATCTCCCTTCAAATCTCCGAACAACTCCCTGTGGTTTTCCCACAGCCAGCTAAGATGCCTTCCCTGATATGTCCCTTCCCTGATTATGCAATCACCGTTCTTATGTGCGCTGATTGCCCAGCACTCTCCGGTATGCTCGTCAGGGATATCATAACCAAATTGTGTGCGAAGTCTGTTTCCTCCCCATATCATTGATTTGAAAACAGGCTCTAAAAATAAGATCTCCTTCATTCCGGCCTCCGTAATTCTTATAGCCAAATTATATGTCCCGGAATTATCCGAGACATTTAAGTTATTGTTTAGCTAATTTTATTCTAAATTAAGTAATTATTTTTGTCAATATTTTCGCATGATTTAGGTAAATAATTATATTACCGCTATAACCTCCACTTCACAAAGGACATCCTTCGGCAGCCTTGCAGCCTCCACACAGGAGCGGGCCGGCTTGCCTGTAAAGTACTGTGCATATACCTCGTTGAAGGCGGCAAAGTCCTCCATATTCTTAAGGAAACAGGTGGTTTTAATAACATTTTCATAGCCTGCTCCGGCTTCATTAAGAATTGCGCCGATATTTTTCATAACCTGCACTGCCTGAACCTTTATATCTCCTTCAACTATCTTCCCGGCTGCAGGGTCAATCGGAATCTGCCCTGATGCAAACATGAGCCTGTCATGGATTAAGGCCTGGCTGTAGGGGCCTATTGCCGCGGGCGCCTTGTCGGTCTGGATTACCTTGAACATAATATACCTCCGCAATGTTTTCTTTTTATTATAATTGTAATAAAAGCATTAATCAAGCAAATGAATTGCCTGACTAATGCTTAATGCTTGTTTTACAAAAATCAGCTGGAATTACCTGCTGCCGCTGAAGTGATAATCCGTATACCACTCTGCAAACAGCATAAGCCCTTCCTCAATATCGACCGTCGGCCTGAAGCCGGCTGCTTNNACACCGGCACAGGTTAGTAAGGCATCCTCGGGTTTGACAGGCTCATATACCTTATTGAAGGATAAATCCCTGCCGGAGGCTTTGCAAAGGCACTTCTCAAGAATATCGATAAAATCCATCAGCTTTACCGGCCGGCTGTTGCCTATATTATATACCTCATGGAAGGAATGCCCTCCCGGAGGGTTGTTTATTATCCTCATTATTCCTTCTGCAATATCGTCAATATAGGTAAAATCCCTGTACAGGTCATTGCTTAGGTTACCGTTATTATATATATGGATAGGCTCTCCTGAAAAGAATTTGTCTGCAAAGCTGTAATAAGCCATGTCGGGTCTTCCCATGGGTCCGTAAACAGTGAAAAACCGCAAGCCGGTTGCCGGTATTTTATACAGATGGCTGTAGGCTGCAGCCATAAGCTCATTGGATTTTTTGGTTGCACCGTATAAGGAAACAGGCTTATCCGTATTATCCGTCTCTTCAAAGGGGATCTTTATGCTGCTTCCGTAGACCGAGCTGGAGGATGCATATATAAGATGTTTTACAGGATGATATCTGCAGGCTTCCAGAATGTTATAGAATCCGAGAATATTGCTGCTTATGTACGCATCGGGATTGACAAGGGAATATCTGACTCCTGCCTGGGCGGCAAGATTAGNNAATTACTATCTCCGGCTTATATTCTTCTAATAAGCTAAAGATAAGCTCCTTATCCGATATGTCCCCCTTAATGAACTTAAAGCTTTCATACTCGTTAAGCTGCCCGAGCCTGTGGTATTTAAGGCTGCTGTCATAATAGTCGTTCATATTATCTATCCCGATTACCCAGGCGCCTTCGCATAAGAGCCGCTGTGCCAGAAAGAACCCTATAAAACCGGCGGCTCCCGTTATCATATACCTTGAGTTTTTAATGTCTGCAGTTGCTCCCATAAAGATACCTCCTTTTTATCTTTTTTGTTTGTCCGCATTTTCATATGCTCCATATTTTTCTTTTCAATAATTTAATGTCAGTTGTCCGCCCATTCCGGCGAGAATGCTTCCCCTATCTGTATGAAGGACTCCCTCCTGTTCCAGTTGCAGTAGGAGGACTGATAACATCTTTTGCAGGGTGCGGTACCGGTTTCGTATGAATTGATATTATTCCTGAAATCTATAAACTCCCCGGAATTCCACATATCCATAAAGTTCATGCTTTCATCAAACTTAAAGAACTTAATAGGAGTTGACATGCAGGGTCTTACATAACCGTCCGAGCCAAGGAAAAAGTCTCTCCATGCAACGAAGCAATCCTTGTGGCCCCTGTTACCAGACGGATCCTCGCCTATTATATGCGGAAGCTTTATATACACCCCCAGACTGTCACCCAATGCTTCAGCCTCAAGGAAGTACCTTCTTACCAGCTCTTCTTCACCCCATAATGATTCATGCAGCAGCCCTTCCGCAAAGACCGTTAGATAAACCACCTTGACTTCATCTATTCCGATATCTGCAGCAAGTCTCACCAAATCCGGCAGTTCGGCTATATTGGACTTCATGGCGCAAAATACCAGATTAATATAAGGGTAATCCAGCCCCCGCCGGTTTCTTTCTCTGATTATTTCCGACAGCTCATTTATTATTGCATGGAGGTCCGAGCCTTTGCGTATTCTTGCATTGGTCAGTCCGGTGGCTCCGTCAAGACTAACTGCGAAAACATCCACCCTGTGCTTAAAAATTGCTTCCCTTATACGCCTTAGATTCATGCCGTTAGTGCAGAAATACTTCCTTGCCGCATGCCTGTCTATTGTTTCAAGCATTTTAATAAAATCAGGATGTATTGTGGGCTCGCCCCATCCCATGAGAGTGACCTCTTCGACATAATCCATAAGAGGTTCGAACCTTAGAAAGGTATCCATCCTAAAGAAAGTGGGAGCAAATTTTGCGGCATTCCTTCCACACATTATGCAGTTTAAGTTGCATACATTAGTCAGTTCAAATACAAGCCTCCTTGGATAGGATTTCAACACAGCCCTTTGTTCGTCAAGCTCCGATAAATTTATAAGGGAGTTAACTATTTGCTTGTCCGTTAACTGCCTTCCTTCAAAAAGGCTTCTGGTTTTTGCTCTTATGACCATTACTCCACCCCTTGTTTACAAAATCGCGTATGCACCTTGCCATATATTTAATCATTTTTTCGGTTAGTCCCGGATATACCCCCAGCCATAGCGAGGCGTTCATCACTTTGTCGGTGTTTTCAAGGGTCCCTGAAACCCTGAAGCCTGAGCCTGAGCTTCTCATGGAATCAAAACAGGGCTGCTTAATGTAATTTCCTGCAAACAGATTTCTTGTCTGGATATTCCTGCTCTCAAGATATATTGCCAGTTCATTCCGGGTAAATCCCGCATCCTCATTAATCGTAACAATAAAGCCGAACCAGCCTGGAATTGAATTATTCTCAGGTTCGGGCAGAAGCAATGCATCCCTGACAGTATAAAGCTCCGAGTACAGGATATCCCAGTTGCGCCTTCTCAGTTCTATAAAACCCGGCAGCTTTACAATCTGAGCGCAGCCTATTGCAGCCTGCATATCCGTAGCCTTAAGATTGAAACCAAAATGTGAGTATACATATTTATGATCATAGCCCCCGGGCAGCTCGCCGAATGTGCCGCAAAAGCGGCGTGAGCATGTATTGTCCTCCCCCGTGCCGCATATACAGTCCCTCCCCCAATCCCTGTAGGATCTTGCCAGCTTATGCAGCATAGGGTTATCGGTATATACCGCTCCTCCCTCACCCATAGTAATATGATGCGGAGGGTAAAAGCTTGATGTGGATATATCACCGACAGTGCCGGTTTTCACCCATTTCCCGTTATGACAATACATGGAGCCCAGGGCATCACAATTATCTTCGATCAGCCATAGCTTATGCCTGTCGCAAAATTCTCTGACATACTGAAGATTAAAGGGATTGCCCAGGGTATGGGCAAGTATTACCGCCTTCGTTTTATCCGTTACGGCCGCTTCAAGCCTTGTAACATCAATATTGTATTGCGGTATTGTTATATCTATAAATACGGGAACTGCCCCGTATAAAATTATGGGAGCAATCGTTGTGGGAAAGCCTGCTGCTGTTGTTATTACTTCATCGCCCCGTTTTATCCGCCTCTCCCCTAGCTCCTCGGATGTCAGCGCCATAAATGCAAGAAGATTGGCCGATGACCCGGAATTGACGAGTGAGCAGTACTTTATNNTTATGCCGAGGAAGCTTTTTAATGCATGCTCAAACTCATCGGTGTAAGGCCCTGCAGTAAGCCAGAACTCGAGCGCCGAATCTATGAGCCTTACAAGCTCCTCCGAATCATATACCCTGCCGGAGTAGCTGATCCTGTCTCCTTCCCTGAAGGTGTCATGTCTTTTATGCCTTATATCATAATAATCTCGCACCAGTTCAAGTATTTGTCTTTTTAATTGATCCTCGGTCTGCATATTGTCTCCTTGTCTTATTCGTGTATTTATTTACTTTACTCTTAATTACAATGTAATTGCTATTCTGCCTGCTGTCTTTCAGTATTGTGCTTGGACCTATATCAGCCGATCCGCGGGAATCCTTTTCATACTTATAAAAGCTGCCTGGCAAGTACCCTGTTTAACCTATACCAGCTGCTCTGCGGGAATCCTGCTAAGATCGAAAAATTCACCGATTTTGAAATCCCAGTCATCCGGAATAAATCTTCTGGTCCCCCCTGCATGATAGAATGTGAGTTCCCCAAAATATACCCTGCCCCCTTCATCATAAAGGTCGACTCTTACATGGGGAAAGTCTCCGGAAAGCCTTCTGGATACCTCTATCATCTCATCAAGATGCTCCGGCCTTTCAATATCAGGGTTGTTATCCGCTTCTGTTGACACCGGGATATGATTCCAGTTCAGATCGAAAAAATCAAACTTGACTTCAATATCCCTTTCCGAGCATACCAGCACAATCCTGGGTTCCCCATGGAAGCATAAGAACTTATAGTCCTTTATCGCCCTTCCGTCTTGTCCTGCTATGTAACGCTCAGCCAATATTTTGTGAGGAAGGCCGTAATATGCCCATTCCCTTGTCTTAGTGGCAATTTGCCTTTTGGAATACTTATTAATAACGGCTCTTGCCTTATCAATATCCAGCTCGGCCTTATTCCTGCATATAACAACATCCCCTGTGCCGTTGGTAGCCTTTAGGACAAAGGCATCGGGAAGGGCGGCAAAATCTATATCATCAAAGCTGTCCCAGCTGCCGTAGCATTCGATAAGATATTTCTGGCCAATCTTTTCCCTTACATAATCCCGTACCATAAGCTTGTCGGTACATATTTTCGCCAGGTCATAGCGCCAGTGCAGCTTATACCAGGCAAGCTTTTCCGTATATGCCTCGGCTTTGTGCAAATTAAGCTTCCGTCTGAATGTTAGCCTGTATATGAGCTTAAGATAAGACTCATCGCCAAGCCAGTCCATCAGGCCCCTTCTTTCCAGACCATATATTATCCTAGACGGATTGTTTATAATTTTCTTAATCTCTCCGAACATACCTTCTCCATATCCTTATTTTTATCTGTTTTTCGTTATATTCTTACATTATGTAATATTATTCACCGGTACAAGCTTATGCACAGGCCTTGCCGTCATAGGTCCTGCTTCATATCCCTGGCTTGCCGCCCTGAATGCGGAAAGAATGTGCGGCTGCCTTCTCCCTATGGAATAATACTCGACTCCCGCCTGCTCCATTTTTTCTATGTCATATATATTCCTTCCGTCAAATACCAGCGGAGTTTTCATAAGCATTTTAAAGGTTAAGGGCTTTATCCTCCTGATAATATCCCACTCGGTAAAAACAAAGCATAAATGAGAGTCTTTAAGAGCTTCTTCAACACTTCCGGCATATGTTATGCTGCCCCTTTTATTCCTGCCCTCAGGGTATACCTTTTTATAATTTGGCATGCCTATGGGATCGTATGCATGAATTTCCGCACCGTTATCAAGCAGCAGAGCTATATTATCAAGGGAAGGCGCTTCCCTCAAATCGTCGGTCCCGGGCTTAAAGGTCAGTCCCAGTACTGCTGTCTTCAAGCCGCTGAAGGTTATAAGCCTTCTGCTTGCCTTCCTGAACAGCAGTGTTTTCTGTTCCCTGTTGACATCGATTGCTGCTTTTATGGTCTTAAGCTCATATCCGTTCTGCCTTGCCAGGTAATCCAGGGCTTTCGTATCCTTGGGAAAGCAGGAGCCTCCGTAGCCTATTCCTGCGCACAGGAATTTGTCCCCTATACGGCTGTCATAGGACATTCCCCTTGCAACATCATCAATATCCGCTCCGACCAGCTCGCAGAGATTGGCTATTTCGTTAATATATGAAAGCTTCAGTGCAAGAAAATCATTGGAGGCGTATTTAATCATCTCGGCAGATTTCCTGCTTACGGTCACTATGGGAAGCTTAAAGGGCTCATATATCCTTGTGAGCATATCCTGGGCCCATTTGCTTTCGGTTCCGATTATAATTCTTGCGGCCTGCAGAGTGTCTCTGACAGCGGAGCCCTGAGCCAGAAATTCAGGATTTGACGCTACCTCTATCCTTACATCTCTTACAAGAAACTCCCTTATGAATTGCTCAACCTTATCGTTAGTTCCTACGGGAACCGTTGACTTAACCACCACAAGACAGTCCCTTGTGACTGTTTCCGCAATCTGTCTTGCAACCGAGGCAATATAGGACAGATTCGCGGAACCGTCGGGCAGCTCAGGCGTACCTACTCCTATAAAAATGGCATCCGCATCCTTATATGCCTTGCGATAATCTGTGGTATAGTCAAGCCTTCCGGCATTATAATTTTTTATCATCAGTTCCTCAAGGCCGGCTTCATATATAGGTGAGATGCCCTTTTTCATAATGCTGACCTTATTCTCGTCGATATCCACGCAGGTAACGCTATGCCCCACCTCCGCAAAGCATACTCCTGCCACCAATCCCACATAGCCTGTTCCAGCTACCGCAATTTTAAACATAATAACTATCCTTTCATACGTTAGTTATTCAAGTATTTTCAAAAGCTCAGCTCCATAACCATTCAAATTCCTCGCTGTCCTCCTCGGTTAATTCATCGCCTATCTGCACCTCAATATAATGCAGGTCGCTGCCTTCATGGGCTCTTATTCCATGCTTTTTACCCCTTTTAACAATAACCACATCTCCCCTGCTTATCTCTCTGACAGCGCCGTCAATTACCATAAAGCCTGTTCCGTTTACAATTGTCCACATCTCATCCCTTTTCTTATGGGCACTATAGCCTGTATTGCGGCCTGCCTTAATATGCAGGTGCTTTGTAAGGGCCTTGGCCGAATCCTCATATTCGGAGTAATCGCATACCCTGTATCTCCCCCATGTGCCCTCATAGCACATCGGCCTTTCATAGACATTATTCACATAAGCTTTTAGATTAAGGCTCTTAGCCTTATCCGAGACCAGGATCCCGTCGGGACTGGCAGCCACAACTATATTCTCCAGTCCCAATGCTATTACGGGCAGGGGCAGCTCATTAATGACAGTGGTATTTCTGGTGTCCTCCCCAAAGGTTACGCGGCCTAAAAATTTATCCTGCATTTCCTCGCACAATATGTTCCAGGTTCCAAGATCCTTCCAGCAGCCCTTATATGGAATCATTGCTATTGAACTTGCCTTCTCCGCAACCTCATAATCAAAGCTTGTTTTTTTAAAGAATGAATAGCTTCTCCGCACATCTTCATAGGTGAGGCATTCCCTTCCTGCTGCTTTCATGGATGTGACAGCAATATCCATTACATATTTAAGCCTGAAGCCGAATACGCCGCCGTTCCAGACGGCACCCCTGCCGATAAGCTTCCTGGCGGTTTCCTCACCGGGCTTTTCACAGAAGGCCTCCACCATGTGAATGTTGAGATCCTCTCGCAATTGCTTATCAGTATCATCTATATTCTGCATCCTGGGCACGATATATCCGTATGCCGGGGACGCACAATCCGGTACAATTCCCATAAGCACCAGATCAGCCGCATTAAGAATTACAGCCTGCTCCATACGCCTAAGTACATGAAAGTATTCCATATCGGCGTAAGGGTCCACGGGAAGCACAAGTATTGCTTCATCAGGATCAACCTTTTTTACAAATGAAAGATAGGAGCATGACAGCGCAATTGCAGGAAAGGTATCCCTGCGCTCAGGCTCCAGTACCAGCTCAACATTATCACCAAGCTGGCTTCGTATTGCATCCTTTTGTGAACTGCCTGCTGCAACTATGATGTCCGCATCAATTCCGGCTTTTCTGATTTGCCCGTATACCCGTTGAATCATGGACTCATAAGTCCCGTTCTCGTTTTTCAAAAGCTTTAAGAACTGCTTAGATCGGATGCCGTTAGATAAGGGCCACAGTCTTTTTCCCGATCCTCCTGATAAAAGAATGATATGCATATCCTCATTCCCTGCCGGTCCGTATAGTTCTTATGTACCTTATGCATAACCTCTTCTTGACGCGCCGGACAGAAAATCTGCATATACAAGCCTTATGCCCTCCTCCAGCCCGGTTTTGTATCTCCAGCCTGCTTTTTCAAGGGTGCTTACGTCCAAAAGCTTGCGAGGCGTACCGTCAGGCTTGCTATTATCGAATTCCAGGTCTCCCTCATAACCGACTATCCTCTTAATGGTAAGTGCAAGGTCATTAATTGATATTTCCTTACCGGTACCTATATTGACAGGCTTATTCCCAGAGTAATTATTCATCAGAAATATGCATGCATCCGCCAGGTCCTCGGAATACATGAATTCCCTTAAGGGCCTTCCCGTACCCCAGATAACCACCTTCTTATGTCCTGCTTCCCTGGCCTCATGAATTCGCCTGATTAATGCGGGAAGCACATGGGAATTCTCAGGATGGTAATTATCATTGGGACCGTACAGGTTTGTCGGCATCACTACAATATAGTCCGTGCCGTACTGCCTGTTCAGGTATTCACAATACTTTAGCCCGCATATTTTGGCTAAGGCATAAGCCTCATTGGTTTTCTCCAGTTCACTTGTAAGAAGGCAATCCTCCGGCATTGGCTGCGGCGCCAGTCTCGGATATATGCAGGAGCTTCCGATAAACATAAGCCTTTTTATTCCGTTATTATAGGCAGCTCTGATAACGTTCATTTCAATCATTATGTTGTCATACATGAAGTCGGCGGGATACATGCTGTTAGCCAGGATGCCTCCCACTCTGGCGGCTGCAAGGAATACATACTCGATATGATTTGATTTAAAAAAGTCCTCCACATCCTGCTGCCTGCGCAGATCCAATTCCTCCGAGGTTCGTGCAATAATGTTGCGGTATCCTGATTCTTCAAGCTTTTTCCTGATTGCCGAACCAACCATCCCCCTGTGTCCTGCTACATATATACTGCTTCCCGGTTCCATACCGTACCTCCGTTTATCAAAACACCAATTAGTTTATGTTACGCAATGCTCTTAATGCTTATCTTATCAAGGTCGACTCCTGCAATTGCCTTCATATCTGCTGCAAGCATCATGTGCACCAGGCCTTGAAAGTCCACCTTGCGCTTCCAGCCAAGCTGAGCCTCCGCCTTTTCGGGATTGCCCCATAAAAGATCCACCTCGGTTGGTCTGAAATACCTGGGGTTAATATCCACCAAAAGGGCGCCTGTTTTTCTGTCATATCCCTTTTCATCCGGCCCCTTGCCAACCCATTCAATATCGTATCCCGCCAGGCTGAAGGAAATCTCCGCAAACTCCCGGACAGTATGGGTTTCATTCGTTGCCAGAACATAGTCGTCAGCCTTATCCTTCTGGAGCATGCGCCACATCCCCTCCACATAATCGCCGGCAAAGCCCCAGTCCCTCTTGGCATCCAGATTGCCGAGAGAAAGCTTCTCCTGCCTTCCGGCATATATTGCGGCAACTGCCCTGGTTATTTTCCTTGTAACAAAGGTTTCTCCCCTTCTCGGCGATTCATGGTTGAACAATATGCCGTTACAGGCAAATATATCGTATGCCTCCCTGTAATTAACCGTAATCCAGTAAGCATACAGCTTGGCTGCTCCGTAAGGGCTTCGCGGATAGAAGGGCGTCTTCTCGCTCTGGGGTGCGGTCCCGGGCATGCCCCCGAACAATTCGGAGGTTGAGGCCTGATAGAACTTTATATGCATGCCGCTGGTTCTGATTGCTTCAAGCAATCTCAAGGTCCCCAGGCCGGTAGCCTCAGCCGTATATTCCGGAACCTCAAATGACACCGCAACATGGGATTGCGCTGCAAGATTATATATTTCATCAGGCCTTATCATTGCTATCAGGTGCGACAAATTGCTGGAATCCGTTATGTCGCCATAATGAAGAAACAACCTTCTGTTTTTGTAATCAGAATTTTCAAACAAATCATCTATTCTGGTGGTGCTTATTACGCTGTGCCTTCTTATAATGCCGTGAACCTCATACCCCTTATCCAATAAAAGCTCCGTAAGGTAAGAGCCATCCTGTCCCGTGATCCCGGTGATTAATGCAATTTTTTTATTATCCTTCATACATTCCCTCCGATAATTCCCTGGCATGCTTGTATTAGCTTACTTAGTGATATTTTCCTTTGTCATATATCTCCACATGCTCGTATCTGCCCTGGTTCATCCCGATTGCTCCCAAAGTAGCGCCGATTAATGTTCCGAACAGGCAGCAGCATTTTGACAGCAAAGCCACTGTAGTCAGATATTCCTTTCCCCTTAAGAACTCCTCGTTATCTCTTATACTGCCGCTGTCGCTGACAATATCTATTCCCACAACACCACTAAAGCCTCCATATCTTTTCCTTTCATCCGCCAAAACCCTGCCACCCAGCGCTTTTTTAAAATATGAAACTGTATTGCTCTCCTCAACAGCCAAAAAGATATAATCGCAGTCTCGCTTCTTCATCTCATCTATTGCCAGCTCCAGGAGCTCTTCCTTTGCAGGCTGAATGCTGTGGCCGGGAAACCCGATCATGTCTGTTCCTCTGGAGCTGACCCCCAGCACTCTGGCATTTTGCGGAAACAATCCGGCATATACTGAGCTTATATGCTCCTCCATTTCCTTATTAATGCGCATATATCTCTTAATAATGTCAAAATAGCAGCCTGCCACATCCTTATCCGCATATACCCGGTAGTAAAGCCTTCTTGGTATGGCTTCATCCGGCGTTTCACCGCTGCTTAATATTACTCTTGCGCTTTTGTATACCTCCTGCAGGCTGTAATCGGAGGGCCCGTCAAAGTAATACTCCCAGGCATTGTTCTTTCTGAATGTTTTGTCCGAAAGATACGGATTTCTGTAATTTTGCATGTCCACAACCGGTATCAGCCCCCTTTGCAGCGCATACCTTACATGCCCGAGAATACTGTTGTAATAGCCCATTAATCCAAGCTTTTCCCTGCGCATCCTGATTACATAAAACCTCTTGTCCGGATTAAGACTGCCAAAGTGTTTCTCCCTCTCCCTGTAGTGAAACTTAAAATATGCCATTACGGCTTTATAAATATGCCTGTAAAGCCTCGGAAAATTAATCCTAAGAAAGGCCTGGATTTTATATTTCATACGATTATTCATACTTACAACCCTCCATATATGGAGCAAAATTCCCTGAATTTCATAAGCCGGCGGTCCCTGTCCGCAAGTATCGCCTCCCCCTCTCCCCAGTCGATTGCAAGATCAGGGTCGTTCCATATAATTCCGCTATCCTTATCCTTGCGGTATGCACCGATGCATTTATAGGCAACTACCGCATAGTCCGACAGCACCTTAAAGCCATGGGCAAAGCCCGCAGGGATATACAGGGTCAGATGATTCCTGTCGTTAAGCTCAATACCCATATGTTTTCCGAAGTCGGCCGAGTTCTTCCGTAAATCAAGAACAACATCACGGATGCTTCCGTATACCGCTCTTACTATTTTTACCTGGGGCTCAAATGTCTGAAAATGCAAGCCCCGAATTACTCCCTTCCTTGATCCGCTTTCAAAGGTCTCCCGGATATCAGCCTCAAGGCCATGAGCTTTTAGTATGCTTTGCTCCATGTCCTTTAAGAAGTACCCCCTGTTATCCTCCATGTAATACGGACAGATTATTTTTACACCATTCAGAGGGGCATCTGTTATTCTTATTTTATCCGTATCCATACTGCCTTCCTTCCGCATAGGGCAGCTCCCCCACCGCCTATTCTATGGACGTATAAATCACTTCCACAGAACCCATGGAGCCTCTCCCGATCTCATCAAGCCTTCCAGGCATGCCTTGTCATTTAAGTTATCCATACATTGCCAAAAGCCCTCGTGCCTGTAGCACATCAGTTGATTATCGGCAGCAAGCTGCATAAGCGGCTCCTTCTCAAATATGGTATCATCACCTTCTATGTATCCCAGCACCTCCGGCTCCAACACCATAAAACCTGCATTTATCCAGCTTATATTCTCCTTCTCCTTCTCCCTGAAGGAGGACACCCGGTTGTTATCCAGGGAAAGCAAACCGAACTGGCTGCATTTTTGCACGGCTGTAATGGTCGCAAGCCTTCCGTGCTTTTTATGGAATGACAGGCAGGCGCTTATGTCAATATCTGAGACCCCGTCACCGTATGTCAGGAAAAAGGCTTCATTACCTATATATTCGGCCACACGCTTAATCCTGCCTCCGGTCATGGTACTTAAGCCTGTGTCTATTACCGTTACCCTCCAGGGATCCGGCATATTTTTCTTTAAAATAATGCTTTCTCCCTTTGCCAGATCAAAGGACAGGTCACAATTACAAAGATAATAATCGGCAAACCATTGCTTGATAATGTGCTGCTTATATCCTGCGCATATGATGAAATCGTTGAAGCCGTAGAAGGAATACAGCTTCATAATGTGCCATAGTATCGGCCTTCCGCCTATCTCAATCATCGGCTTTGGCTTATTGTATGATTCCTCCGATATCCTTAAGCCAAATCCACCTGCTAAAATTACCGCCTTCATTATTTGCCTGCCCCTTCACATATGCTTTTATATGCATAAGCATATTTCGGACTGATTTTTTCTGCTGCCTTAACCGCATCGATAATCAGCTTCTTTGAGCCCTTATCGGATATAATCCGGGCCGGCGCACCTGCTATGGTAACCCCGTTTTCGGTAAATGACCTGTTCACTACAGCATTGGCGCCGATTGCTATATCCGAGCCTATGATAATATTGCCGAATATTTTGGCGCCGGGCCCCACATACACATTATCCCCAAGCACCGGAGCCGCAGGATCTCCGGAATTGGCCCCGATATTAACGCAGGTATGCAGCCTGCTGTTGCATCCGAAGCGGACATTGCGGTTAACGACCACGGTGCCGGGATGAACTATGCATAAGCCCGGACCGAACACGTTCGGCGCCAGACACCAGCCCAGCTTATATCCTGTGGCCCTTACTCTGTACTTATAATAAATGCGGCATATTCTCCCGATGATGTCCCTGCGGCAATTTGTATAGTATTCCAGCCTCCTCAGATTCCTGTTGTACGCCCAGAGGCAGCCTGCCTTAAGCTTGTCAAGCCTTGATGCCTGCCTGCCAAATCGGGCGATTTCATCACATAGCAGATAAAACCTGTATTCAGCCTTGGATCGGATCATGTGCTTATCCTCCAATTTTAGTATTGTTCATAATTTATTGTTTAAATGCCTGTACAGCCAGACTGTCTGAACCGCACAATAAGGCAGAAGCGCCAATGAATGGGCAAGTATAACTCCCGCATAGGATTTAAGCAGCCATACCCCGAATATGGAAAGGGGTATTTTTAACACGGCGCCGATACCCATGGTTAAAACCTGAAGCTTAAGCTCACCCAGCCCGTTGGAAATGTAAGCGTTTATTCCTGACCATATCACTACCCCCACATCCAGCATATAAAAAATCAGTATGAAGTAATTGACAGCAATACTCTCATCCCCAAGCCATATATTAAACAACAACTGGATTGACGGATACAGGAACAGCTGGGACAGGGTAATCAGTCCCCCAAAGCCGTACATGATGCGGAATATCTTTTTTATCCATGCATAATCGTTTTGTGCAGATGCTCTTGTTACGGCAGACCATATCGGAGTAAGCCCCAAAACAAATATTGAGCTGATAAATGAAAAAATCTTATGATATATGTTGTATTCCACTACCGCTTCCGAGCTGACCAGCTTTGTTATCAATATAAAATTCGTGCTGAATATAGCCAGCTTGAACAACTGAATTAGCAGAAACATGCTGCCGGTTTTCAAGGTGTCAAATGCATACCTCATGTCGCAGAACATAATTGAGGGCTTTGCATAATAGAGGGTGCCGGAAAATAAATTTATCGATATGAGTAAAAGCGGCAGGTTTACCGCAAGTAAATATACTATCGATAAACCTATTATGTTATTGTTTTTATCCAGGGCATTGCATAGCAGGACATAAATAAGCAGGATAAGATTTGTAATCAAGGTCATGAGATTTGGGACAAATGATTTCTGCAGAGCATACAGGATTGAGGTAATCAATCCCAGCAAAAACTGCAGTATTATACTTAATATGGCGATTGCTGCCGCAGTATTGAGGCTGTCCCTGTCAAGCTGTGCCGTGCTTACATTCAATAAGCTGTTCCAGTTGATAAGCCTTCCGCATATGAGCAATATAGCAGCAAGTGCTATACATATTAATCCCAGAAAACAGTATGCTGAGGATATGTACTTTTTAGTTGCATATCTGTCGCCCTTGGTTACGGTAACTGCAATCTTGTTTCTTAAGCCATGGCCTATACCCAAATCAAAGTACAGTACCCAGGATAGTATCGACAGTAATGTAAACCATACTCCCAGGACGCTTTCATTATTAAAGTATCTAAGATAAGCCGGTGTAGTGAAGAATCCGATAATAAGCGATCCGGCCCGTACCAGGTATGAAAGAAGCGAATTATTTATCACATTCCTGGAATTATCGGACAGCCGTGCCTTCCGTTCCATAATCAAATGCATAATTTTCATAAGAACTCCTGTTTATATTGTTGAATAAAGCGTTATAAATCCTGTCCTTCCACAGCCTGTAATAAAACCTTGAGCATGCTGTTGCATATGCTCTTTCGGACATTGCTTTCCTTGCCTTGTCATCCATTGATAATGACCTTATAATCGCATCTGAAAAGCTTTGCACTCTGCATTCACCCACTAATATGGAATCAGCACCATCCGCCAGATAATATCCGGTATAATCTCCCACCCTGGATGCAATGGGAATAACTCCATAGGACATAGCCTCGGGAATTTTGCTGGGGAAGTTTGATAGCGTCTCCTGATTAGTCTCCCTTGCAAGCAGAAGAAAATCCGTATTCTTATAAAGCTTGGCCAGCCTGCCGTATTCCATCCATCCGTGGCATATTATTTTACTGCCGATATACTTATGCATAGCCGGACTTATAATACCTTTTACCTGCTTTTGCGAAATGCCCTTAAGATGAAGCTCTGCTTTTGCAAGGAGCTCTTCAGGCAGCAATTCAAAGGCCTTTATCACAATTTCCGGTGAATCCTGATGCTTCCCTATAAACAAGTAGCGTATAATCCCATCCTTAGTCTTAGGAAGGAGGCTGCAATGCTCATACGGGTCTGCCAGAGGAGGCAATATAAAGGTATTGCACCCAAGGGATTTAAGGTAATCATTTAAATATGTGCTTACCGGCACCACCAAATCGAATTCGGGATAAAGCTTCTTAAACACGCCGGCATATGCCCTGTATCTGAAGCCAAGGATATCATGCTTAAAATGGGATTTTGGATACCACTCCCCGATGCATGCGGCTGCCCTTACCTTCTTTTTTCTGGAATAATCNNATCGAGCAAAGCCTTTAAAACATTCCTTTGCGCAAAATATGCAATTATAAGGTCATGGGAAGCCGGCCTGTATTTATTTAAAATTCCGGTTATTATGCTCCCCAGCCGGTATTTGTAATCCAGCCAATGCAGCGGCTTAAATGCTCTGATTCTTATTTCATCAAAAATAATGGATTTATAGCGGTACCTGCCTTCATTCTTAAGGTACTCACAGCTTCCCTTATCTCCGAAGGATATGACAATTACCTCGCAATTTTTTTCAATCAGCGCCATGGCAAGGTATTGAATATAATTAGCGCTTGCGCACCCTCTCGGAAAAATTGTATTTGAGCATATGAAGACTCTTCTTTTCATATTGAATGTTCCTTTTTTATTTATTGAAAGTGCATTTCAGGCCTTAAGCAATAGCATGTCAGGCCTTAAGCAATACGGCGGCCCCGGCATATTTATCATCCCTGGCGGTATACTCGCAGGCCTTTATCATTACCAGTACCGAAGGGCTCAGTATATACGGCTGTGATATTGAATAAATAATATAAAGTGCAATAAAGACTAGAAATGAGGTTTTATCCGGCATGTATTTATATCCCGGTATGAATATGTACCACATCACCGAAAGCCAGCCTATAATTCCCAATACGGCAAGATAATAAAACAATCCTCCGCCTGCTGCCGTTGTCCTTAATTCCTCTACCTTCAGCAAGCCAAACTTCTCCACCCCCGCGCCCAACGGATACCTGGCTGTAAGCTTCATCGAAAGCTGTGCCACTGCAATTCTTGCATCTCCGGTCTTCAGATTATCGCCGCTGCTGGTGCTTAACTCGTTCAGCTTGTCAAAAAGATAAGGCTTCAGTATGCTGTCCTCCCGGTTAACGGCATAATCTACTGCAAGTAATGCTATTGCTGCAATAAGCATCCTGAAGGCAAACCTCTTAATACTGTCCTTTTTATGAAATAAGATGCCTATAAATAATACGCCAAGGCAGATATAGCCTGTTGCGGATCCGGTCGTAATCAATGCCGTAATAAGTATTATCTGTGAAATAATGTTCTGTCTTTTTGATATAAGCAATCTGCCGGGCAGATACATAAGAAAGAACAGGCATGATATTATCACTATCTGAAACAGGCCGGGCTCGCTGTATATTCCGGTATTTCTCATATCCGGCACAAGTACGTACAGAAATCTTCCGTAATATGTATATCCGAAGTAATTATATCCCTCTCCCAGTATGCTTCTTGCCAGGCCGGTATTTATATGGCTTAAGGTATAAAATACAAGGCTGATACCCGATAAAAATAAAACCAGCTTTGAATATCTTTTCAGAAAAAACTCCGGATCATATGAGTAAGCGGTGTAAACAATAAGGCATTTTGATATAAAGTCCAGGAAAATGTTTATTCCTATACCGCCATTATTCATAAGCCTTACAACAGTAATCACGGTAAGCAGCACAACCCCGAAAATCGTTATATTCTTATCCGGCCTTATCTGCTTTAATAATGCAATCAGTACACATATGGATATCATTACCGCCGGGAGTATTTCCCTGTGCATTGTATAGAAGGCTGACGCGTTGGCAATCAGCATCAGATAAATAAGCAAATAGTGAATTATTACTCCGGGTCTTATAACCAGCCTGTACATATTCTCCTCCATAATCCAGCGTCATTCTGCTGCCAGGTTTATTCCTGACAGCCTGTATGCTTCTTTACCGTTTAAATTGCCTCTTCCCACAGGCCGCATATCCTGTTAAGCTCCAGCCTGTCCCTTATTGTTACCGAATTATTGCTGAGGCGTTCCCTTAGTGAAGGTATTTCAATAGTATTTCTCAAGGCTTCATATAACGCTTCGGTATCACCAACGGGTATCAATATTCCATTCTCATATGAGTTTATGAACATCCTTGCACCCCCTGATGGATAATCGGTGCATATTGTAGGGATACCGATGCCAAGGGCCTCAAGCATTGAGTTGGATATACCTTCGTAATTAGAGGATAGGGCAAATATCATGGACCTGGCCATTTCATTATGAATATCAGTGCTGAACCCCTTGAATGATACAGCCCTGTCAAGCCCCCTGCTTTCACTGTAATCCTTTAGCTCCCTCTCGATCGGCCCCTTCCCGAATATATGCAGCCTGTACTCCGGGAATTCATTATGTATCATGCCGAAAGCGTCAATAAGCATCTTTAAATTCTTATGCTCATCCAACCTGCATGCGGTTATTATGACCTTATCATGGGCATAATCCTTCCAGTTGGGCAGCTGCCCGGTAATGGGATTGGCAATTATAAGCCCTTTCTTTTGTATGCCCTTTGCAAAACAAGCCTTGGCCTGCGGAGTCTGAAAAACCACCAGATCCGACATGCGAAATAAAAAGCTTCGCAGTTGCCTGAAGAAAAACCCTCTTGTGGTTACATTGGGGTCGCTTCGCAGGGAAAGTATCCTTTTTATACGAAGCGTTATTACCGACAGCGCCGCCTCGTATATAACAAATGATATAATGGTGTCGGCCTTGAATTTCTTTACCAGATCCCTTACCCGGATATTCTTGTAAAGCATTTTTCTGATTCCGGAGAGCTTACTGTTGTCAACACAGCTATACTTTATACCCAGGTTAAGGGGATAGCTCATTTCATCCTCCCTCATTGCTATAAACGTCACTGCATAACCCTTCTCCGACAGATAATTGGCAAGCAGGGAAGCAACCCTCTCGGCTCCGCCCGTGCTTAATCCCGGGGATATTATTGCAATCCTTTTTTTCAAGCTGTCCATAAGTTCACCCAATTCATCATATATTCTCAAGTGCTCCTTTTATTGTGTCCCTTACTATTGTCTCACTGTAATTTCTTCTGACCCTATCGTATACCCTGTGCGAATAACAGCTCCATGCCCCCGTCTCCCATATATGCTGCATAATGTCGGCATATTTTACCGGGTCATGATCTCTGACGATTAGCTCTGGTGCATCTATAATCCTTTCATTAAAACCTGCGCTGCTTGCAACAGGTACTATTCCATATGCCATTGCTTCCGTCAGGGAGTTGGAATGGCCCTCCTTCTTTTCATTTGAAGGAAATATGAAGTAATGGAATTCACTCAGCCTTTTACTGAGTTCATCAAAGCTCATTCCGCCGGTAAAATTTATACCTTTATCCTCAAGGCCCAGATCTCTGATGATTGCATCAAGCTCCTTCCTATAGGAGTCCTCATAAAATCCAATCAGCGTAAGGCTGCAGTCAATCTGCCTTCCGGCAAGTACTGCATAAGCTTCTATTATAACCTTGATATTCTTACTTTTTGCAATTCTTCCGAAATACACAATGTTCATTCGGCCCATGCTTCTTTCGGCATATTCCTTAAGGTAACGGTTCAAAACATAGTTGGGCGTATAAAGGGCTTTGCCGGCTCCGGACAGCCCTTCAACAAAGCTTAAATATTCACTGCCCTGGCAGAATATTAAGGCGGCATCGGATATAACCGTTTTCATAAGCCTCTTATATAGTCTGCTTCCCTCCTGATATGCCGAAACAAGCCTCCCGTTTCTTGCCTCATATATGATTTTGCGTTTCAGTGTCCGGCCGGTAATCTCAAACAGGCGTTCAAGATATATATTTCTTTCATAAAAGCCCGCTATATAAAGAATTGCGTCCTTATGCCTTATCAGCAGGATAATCAGCCTTAAGTATCCCTTTATCGCACCGCCTATGTATCCGAATGCGCCCCTGCCTGCAACGGCTTTCTCAATTACATAAACTCTGTAACCAAGGCCTGTTAATACTTCATAGGTTCTTCTGCATCCTGCTTCACCGCCGCCTGTCAGACTTAAGGGTATACCCCGTCCCAAAGGAGCATAGAGGATAATATTGCTTTTCTCCATATTCACAAGTTCCAATCTATATATTGTTAAGTATTCCTGCGGCAGTGTCATAGACTGACGCATCCTGCCGCCTGTATTGCATTGTTAATAAGCCTCTCAATGCAGTTGTATTTGTCATCATATACGAATTCCGAGGCAACCCGGTGCAATGCATTGCCTGAAAGCCTGTTGTACAGCTCCTCATTATTTTTAAGGCTAAGAATTGCCTCGGCTATTTTATCAACCAGCAGCTCATATCTATCAGGTTTTACCTTGATTGCACAATCTGAGGTTGTCAGAATCCCGGGGCCGCCTGTATCTATACAGATAACGGGAAGGCCTCTGCCCATGGCTTCCAATATAACCGTGCAGCCCGAATCGTGCAGGGTACAATTAAGGAGTATATCCGACCGGTCGTACAGCTTTGTCATCTCATCATGGGGCACATATCCCATCAGGTTAATCCTGTCCTCATAGCCTCTTATCAGTCTTTGAAGGCTTTTGTACTTAATCCCGCCTCCTATGATTGCCAGGCTTACATCCTCCCCGGCGTCAATGAGCCTTTTCACTGCCCTTATGCCTATGTCAAAGCCCTTCCAATACAGCAGCCTGCCTGCCATAATTACTCTGAAATCCCCATGCTGTATGCGGCTGGCGGCTCCCGATATATCCCCGGTATTCACTCCCACAGCCGGCATAATCACGGTTTTATATCCGTACTGTCCAGGAATAAGGGATTTTGTTTCCTCGGTTGTCACAAGTATCAGGCTTGCCTTTTCGAATGTCTTCTTATTAGCCGCAAAATGTCTTGAGGCCTTTTGCAATCCTACTCTTATCATCTCAACAAATCTGTCAGCCGGATTAAGCCTTGGCCTTATACAATCAGGAATTCTCTCCCCGCCTCCGACAGGTCCTAAAATCAGAGGAATGTCCAGCTTATACATTTTAATCGGAAGAACACAGGTAGCCCATGTGATGTGGTGAACATAATCTATCCTGCTTCCTGCAGCTATCCTTCGGGCTGTCAGCAGAGCCCTGTCCTGCCATATCAGGTATTTAATCCTTCCGGGCATTAGCATGAATTTATCCAGAGGCCTTTGTATATAGTAAAAGCGCATGTTCTTTGTACAAATGTTATATTCCTTAATATATCTGCTTATATAATCCCTGTTGCTGCCTCTTGTGATAACATGGACAAAATGCTTTTTAGCAGCAGCCAGAATATAATTCCAGCCCACCCCGTCCTCAGATCCCATATATGGATTGCATGCATAGCATGAGAATATAATGTTCATAGCTTGTTTCCATGACAACTATGTATATGTCATGCTCCGTTTTCATAATTAATCCTGTTTAACCCTTGATAACAGCCATAAAAACCTGATGTTCGTTGTAATATACCGGATAAATAGTCTGCCCGGTTCCTGCATGAGTCTGTACAGCCACTCAAGGCTCAGGCTCTGCATCCACCCCGGAGCCCGTTTCAGATTGCCGGCATGATAGTTAAATCCGGCTCCGACGCCTATCATAAGACCCATTATTCTGTCCTTATGAGCATTCATCCATATTTCCTGCTTTGGCGCACCCAGGCCCACCCATACAAAATCCGGCTCTGCCCTGTTAATCATATCAGTAATTGCGATATCCTCTTCGTCACTTACAGGTCTGAAGGGAGGAGAGTACGCTCCCGCTATAACAATCCCCGGATATTTTTTTCTTAGGCTTATGCAAAGCATCTTAAGGGTATCCTCTGTTGAACCGAAGAAGAAATGCCTGTATCCCAAGTCCGGGGATCTCATAAATACTTCATGCATGAGGTCCGGCCCGGCTATCCTTGACACCTCACTGAAGCCCATCCTTTTTGCAATAACGGCAAGGGGTTTGCCGTCCGGAACGGATAATACCGCATTGTTCTGTATATCCATGTACTCAGCGTTATCATGGCTTGTTACTGTTGTGTGGACATTGGATACGCATATGTATTTGCCCGACAGCTGCCCGATATTTGTGCATATAAGACTGACGGCGGTATTAATATTGATAGCCGCAATTTCAACTCCAAGAATGCGGCATTTTGGTACATTAAGGATATCCATAGCTATTTTGCTCCCTTGCCGAATATAACCACTCCTATTGTTTTAATCAGAATTTTTATATCCATGACGGGGGACCAGTTGTCGATATACTCCAGATCCAGTGAAATAACATCTTCAAAATCCTTTATATTGCTTCTTCCGCTTATCTGCCACAAACCTGTTATCCCCGATTTAAGGGCAAGTCTTCTTTTATGCCTGTTCTCGTAGCGGGTGAATTCCATCTCTGTCGGAGGCCTTGTGCCAACTAGGCTCATATCCCCTTTAAGCACGTTAAAAAACTGCGGGAACTCATCCAGGCTGGTTCTTCGCAAGAATCTGCCCACCCTTGTAACTCTCGGGTCATTATCCATCTTAAACATAAAGCCCTTCATCTCATTCCGGGTCATAAGCTCCTTAAGGCGTTCCTCCGCATCCTTATACATTGACCGGAATTTATATATCTTAAACCTTCTCCCGTTCTTGCCTATCCTGACCTGGGTAAAGAAAACCGGCCCGGGTGATTCCAGCTTTATTGCAGGAGCAATAAACAGAGCAAGCAGCAATGTAATAAGACTTCCTATTAATCCTCCTATGATGTCGGTGCAGCGCTTGAATACCAGCTGGCGTCCGCTGAAAATTCTTGTACTGAAGGTAACAACATTATAGCCGCTTATTTCCCGGACCACCTTTTCATTCATCTTAAGTCCGAAGGTATTAATGCTCAGATCCACCGTTATACCCATTTCCTGAAGCTTTGTCACTATTTCTTCAAGAACCGGAATATGCTCATTGCCGTCAGGTATATGTATGAAAACCCCGTCTATTACCTCCAGCCTTGCAATCTCGAACATGTTCAGCGCATTAGCCCTCACCTCAATACCGTCAATTTTCTGGCCAGTCATATCCTTATCCAGAATGGTCAGATATGTAATCTGATATTCCCAGTCATTTTCACTTCTGACCCGTGCCAGAACCTGCTTTGCCTGGCTGCTTGTGGTGATGACCATTATCTTGAGGCTTGAGCTGCTTTTCTTGTACAGGGCAAGCAGCAAAACCTTGAAATATTGCCTGGCAATGTATGTAAGCATTATATTTATGAACAGGAAGCAGAAAAAGAAAAGTCTCGAATAGGCTGCTCCCTCCTGGAATATAAACATTACCGCAGTTATTGTCACAGCCAAAATAACATTTATCTTGAATACTGCAACCAGCTCCTCAAAGAACCCTCGTTTAAAAAACCTGCTGTAGGTATCATAGAAGTAATATACCGGGATATATAAGGATAAGATTATTACAAAGGAGATACCGTACAGGTAAAATATACTGCCTTCAACAGCGCCGTAACGTATCCATGCAGCAAGCAGAAAGGAAATCGCAATACTTAAGCAGTCCACAATAAGCAGGCTCTTATTAGGCGTATTTTTTCTTATCAAATCCATCGGTTATCACTTCCTTGATAAATAATCGATTCCTTTTTGCCATGGAAAGGCATGGCAGCAATAATACCGGCAGGGCAATACAGATTATGGCTATACGGGCTATATGTATCCTGCTCTTTCCCGTAGCCGGAGCTGCATTATAAATTATGTTGCCGGACATATCCCGTATTGCTTCTATCCTGTGGTCTGTACCAAAGCTTGGTATCAGACCGCAAAATTCATATGCTTCCTCCAGCAGACGGACAGCAATTCTCTTTCCGTCCAACGACATCCTGCCGATATCTGATCTTTTTTCAAAGCTAATGATATTTTCAAGCTTTAGCAGCCTGTCTGCGGCTTTATCAGCGTTTATATTGTCAATTGCCGCCTCAGGCTTAATTATGTAATCTCTCAGATATCTGACATACTCCGGCGCTTCCCTGTCATAGCCTGATGACTCCCATTCGGGATGAATGCTGTAGAGGGCCTGCAGAACCTTTCTCTTTGATTCACATAAATCCTGTGCGGAAGGTAAAGCTGCTTCCATGTCAATCGTATATACATCCTCCGATATGCTTTCTCTAAGCGCAGCCTTTGTAAAAACTGTAAACCCGGTTATGCTTATGAAGAAGCCTGCTGTTATAATAATCAGCATAATAAAGCTTGATTCCCCTTTTATAGCCAAGTATTTCGAATGCTTTTTCTCTGCCTTTACGGCCTTATTAGATATCTTATCCTGACTCATCCGCAACTCCTCCGGGACTATGCCCCGGTCAGGCATAGTTATAAGCTTTACTATATTTTTTATACCGCCTTCCGTAATAGTAATATTGTCCTTTCTTAGCCCTGACCTTGTTGAGCACGGCTCCAAGCATCCTGCAGTTACCCTTTTCAAGCTGCTCCTTCACCTTTAGGGCAAGCCTGCAGCTTACTGCCCCTGTTTCTATTACAAGCACCACTCCATCGCATTTTTGCGCTACTATCGCACTGTCAATCACGCTGCCCAGAGGCGGCGTATCAATGATTACATATTCATATTCCTCCTTAAGCATCTTCAGCATTGCATTGAAGTAACCGCTCTCTAAAAGCTCCGTAGGATTGGGAGGAATAGGCCCTGTAAAGATGATATCCATATCCGGTATATTGGAGGCGTATAATATATCCGCAAGCATATTCTGCCCGGAAAGATAGTGGGTAAGGCCCAGCACCCCCTGGTCCGGTTTATATCGTCCTATGGTGCTGGATCTGCGCAGGTCAGCATCCACATATACGGTCCTCTTTCCGGATTCGGCAAAGGATTTGGCCAGATTGAAGGATACACTGGATTTGCCCTCGTTTGGCAGGCAGCTTGTCAAGCAAATCATGCGTATATCACTGCCGCAGAATTGGATGTTTGTTCTTAATGCCTTATAGGCTTCATTGCTTCTAATATTTAACATTTTGATCTTTTCAAGATATATTTGCTTCATGGCATTCTCCTTATACAATTGCGGCAGCTTCACTGGTTTTTAATTTTTTATATTCTTTCACTTTCTCATCCTCCAATGGGATGATACCAAGTGTGGATATGCCCAGATAATTTTCAATGTCCTCCGATGTCCTGATAGTGTCGTTCAGCGTATTTACAGTAATGATTATTAGGGAGATGGCAATACCGCCGATTATTCCTCCCATGACAGTGTTTCTTATAATATCCGGACTTGAGGGGGCTTTCGGAATACTTGCCGGTTCAAAGGTATTAACCTCATCCATTCCCATTATTGACACCATACGCTCCTTTGAGACCTCTGCCAGCGCATCGGCTATCCTTTTAGCGTCAAGCGGATCCTCATTGCGGACTATAATCTCAAGTATCCTGGTATCCTGGGGCGTATTGACCTTTATCATGGAAGCCAGCTCGCTGTGAGTAATGTCCAGATCAAGCTTGTCGATTACCTCCTCCGTTACCGGACGGCTTTTTACAAGTATCATAAAATCCTTGGTAAGCTGCGTGCTCATCTGTATATCTGAAAAGGTCGTCCTGGAGTCCTCCTGCCTGCTTATAACATATACACTGGCCGAAGACGTGTAGTACTTTGTCAGCAAAAACTTATTTACAATATATGTACCTGAAGCCGATAATAAAACAATAAGTATAATCAGCCATATCTTCCGTATAAGCATCAGAAACAGATCCTTAACCTCCAGCTCAATCTTATTACTACTTTTCTTATCCATATGCTTATCTCCTTGATATATTTTATAAAAGCCTGTTTTTCAGCATGGTAATCGGATTATCCCACAAAAGGCGCCTGACAGTCTGTTCTCCGTATCTGTCCTGCAAATATGTGACTGCGCCCTGAATACTTGGTGTCCTGTCATAAGCCCCATGGGCATCCGTTCCCATGAAATGCACCAGACTTTTTTTTATCAGCCTGCTGCAGAAGCTTCTGTCAGTATTATGTATGCTTCTCTTCAAAGAGGAAAAGTTTATCTGTATGTATGCTCCTGTCTTTACCAGATCGGCAACCAGCTCATCCATATTACGGAGGCTTTGGTATCTTTCTATATGAGCAAGTATTGGAATATATCCGGCATACAGGCACCTGGTTACCCCTTCCCTTATATACCTGTATGAAGCATCCTCAAGAAATTCCAGAAGAATATACCTTGTTCCTCTTATAGTAAGAGCATCTCCCTTATCCAGCGCCCGTATGATATCATTGCTGTAGAGAAGCTCGTTTCCCGGCAATATCTTTGGTTTTTTTCTGCCGCCGGAGTGTATCATATTTATTTCGTCTATCAATGTATATAATTTGTCAGGAGAGGCATTCATATATCCGTCAATATAATGGGGAGTTGCCACGATTACCCTTATGCCTTCCTCATAAGCAGCAGAAAGCATTTTTAAGGTTTCCTCCATGTCCCTGGCGCCATCATCAACGCCGGGGAGAATGTGACTGTGGATATCACAATAACCTGCCATACTACCCCCTTCTGTCTATGCCTTTGGCAATGCCTTTTGTAATGCATATGGTAATGCCTGTAAGCAATGTCTTTTAGCGGTTTCTGCGGCGATGCCTATGGCAATGCTTATGGTAATGTAAAAACATTTTATGACTGACACTAGGATTATATAATATCGTAATCACATAATCAACCATTAAATGGAAAAAAGAGGAAAATCCGATTTACAGACTTTCCTCTTTTTTCACAGCATATTTTATTATTCTCTTTTCTTATAGAGCAAACGACTAAATTCTAAAAAATCGTATACCCACAGTCCGGAAAAATCACGGCTGCTTTATTATTAAACTACAGCATTATATTAGCTTATTGTTCATTAATATACATATATCAATAAAAACTTCATTTCACGCCGTACCTGCCGCTTAATTACTTCTCAACATGATGGCAGGCTACAAGATGTCCCTGCTTCATCTCAAGTTCAGGCTTTGTCTGTCTGCATATATCTGTAGCCCTGGGACAGCGTCCTGCAAAAGGACAACCCGGAGGAGTATTGATGGGGCTTGGTACATCCCCGACCAATATCTGACGGTTTTTCTGTGCTTCCTTCGAAGGATCCGGAACAGGAACCGCCGACAGCAGAGCCTGGGAATAAGGATGCAGCGTTCTGGCATACAGATCATTGCTTGTGGCAAGCTCAACAATATTGCCAAGATACATAACCGCTATCCTGTCGCTTATATATTTAACTATATTAAGGTCATGGGCTATGAACAGGTAGGTTAAATCCAGCTTCTTCTGCAGGTCATGCAAAAGGTTTATTATCTGGGACTGGATGGATACGTCCAGCGCTGAGATCGGCTCATCACATATAATAAACTCCGGCTCTATTGCAAGAGCCCTTGCGACTCCTATACGCTGGCGCTGCCCTCCCGAGAATTCATGAGGGAAGCGGTTGGCATGCTCCCGGTTAAGGCCTACGAGCTCAAGCAGATCATATACTCTCTCCTGACGCTTCTTTCTGTCATACATACCATGGATTACCATACCCTCCTCAATAATGGAGCCCACGGTCATACGGGGATCCAGAGAAGAATAGGGATCCTGGAATATAATCTGTGCAACCTTGGCATATGCAAACAGATTCTTTTTGCTTACCTCCATAACCTTTTTCCCATGGTATATTATCTTACCCTTTGTGGGAGGATATATTCCCATTAGAACCTTGCCGAAGGTGGATTTGCCGCAGCCTGATTCTCCAACAAGGCCAAGGGTTTCACCCTTCATGATATTAATATTGACATTATTGACAGCCTTGAGTATTCCTTCAGATACCCTGAAGTACTTGGACACTCCCTTTACCTCTACCAGTACGTCCTTATTAACATCTGTTCTATTTGCTGTTTTGGCATCTCCCATTACTTATCACCTCCGACCTGTGGTTTCGGACAATCCTCGTGAAGCAGCCAGCATGCGGATTTATGATTCTTTTCAGGTATGAATTCCGGCGGCATCTGTGCTCTGCATATCTTCATGGCATGCTCGCACCTGCTGGCAAAGGGACAGCCCTCCGGAGGATTAAGCAAATCCGGCGGAGTTCCTCCAATGGATACCAGGCGGACACTGCGATCCATATCAACTGACGGAAGGCTCTTCAGCAAGGCCCTTGTGTAGGGGTGTGACGGGCGATAAAAAATATCCTCTGCAGTACCTGTTTCCACTATTTTGCCTGCATACATAACTGCAACCCGGTCGGACATGCTTGCCACTACACCCAGATCATGGGTGATCAGTATTATTGCCGTATTGGTCTTCTCCTTAATTTCCTTAAGAAGATCCATGATTTGCGCCTGTATTGTTACATCAAGAGCTGTTGTGGGTTCATCCGCAATCAATACCTTTGGTGCACAGGATAAAGCCATGGCAATCATAACCCTCTGCCTCATACCGCCTGAAAATTCATGGGGGTACTGCCTGGCACGCTGTTTGGTATTCGGTATTTTAACTATTTCAAGAAGCCTCAATGCTTCCTCATGTGCTTTCTCTGCTGTCAGATTCTGATGGTGACGGATTGCTTCCGTAAGCTGCTTGCCTATAGGCATGGTAGGATTAAGACATGTCATCGGATCCTGGAATATCATGCTTACATCCTTACCTCTTATCTTCATCATTTCTTTTTCTGATGCATTCACTATATCCTTATCTGCCAGTATTATCTCTCCGCTTACTATTCTTGCCGGAGGCATGGGATTAAGCTTCATTATTGTCTGGGCCGTAACGCTCTTGCCGCATCCGCTCTCACCGACTATGGCAAGCACCTCACCTTCCTTCAGATCAAAGGAGACACCGCGTACTGCCTTAACTTCTCCGGCATAAGTATCGAAGGAGACATGCAGATCTTTCACTTCCAATACTTTATTCATATTTTACCTCCTTAACCTGGGATCAAGTGCATCGCGCAAGCCGTCCCCCAATAGATTGAAAGATAACATGGTTAAGCTGATGCATATGCCCGGAATTAACATCTGTGAAGGATATGTCTGGAAAACTATGCTTCCGTCAGACGCCATAATGCCCCAGCTTGACAGCGGAACCGGCACGCCAAGCCCGATATAACTTAAAAATGCCTCCGTAAAAATAACAGACGGGATAGATAAGGTTATATTAACAATAACAACACTAAGGGTGTTGGGTATGAGATGCTTGAATATAATCCTGGAAGGCTTTGCTCCCATAACTTTGGCTGCGGTCACATAATCCTGCTGCTTAAGGCTCATTACCTGACCGCGAACCAATCTGGCCATGCCTGTCCAACCCACCGTTGCATAGGCAATGACCATGGTGGCGACACCCTGTTCCAGAACCATCATTAAGAGTATGATAATTATAAGATAGGGTATGCCGTTTATAACCTCGATAATTCTCATCATTATATTATCTACGGCTTCGCCGAAAAAACCTGATATGCCGCCGTATATAATACCTATGATGCAGTTTATGATAACAGCCGTAAATGCAATGAAGAGTGAAACCCTGCCGCCCGACCAAAGCCTTGTAAATATATCGCGCCCCAGGCTGTCGGTTCCAAAAAGGTGCATATGCCCGTCTGTCGGATCCTTAAAAAACATGGGCGCATCGGTATGTGTTAAATGCTGCTCGCTAATAGAATATGGGGATACTACCGGCACAATTAAAGACAATAAGCCTATGAACGCAATGATGCAAAGACATACCATGGCGGTCTTGTTCTTTCTCAAGCGGTGCATGGCATCCTTCCAATAGCTTATACTCGGCCGTGTTATTTCTTCGCTTTCCTCTGCATTCGGCCCAACCCAATCGAATAACTTTTTATCTATATTCCTCATTATATCACTCCTTTACTTTCGCAAGCTTCACACGAGGATCGATGAAGCCGTAGGCGAGGTCTACAATCAGGTTGGCCAATACAAGGAACGTACCGTAAAACATAGTTATTCCGGATATCATCGTATAATCCTGCACCCTGATGCTGTTTACAAAAAACTTGCCCATACCCGGAATGGCAAATATATTCTCAACAACAAAAGCACCTGTCAATACTGCAGCTGCTATAGGTCCTAAAACCGTAATAACAGGCATTATTGCATTGCGTACAGCATGCTTCCAGATAATTTTCTTTTGTGACAGTCCCTTTGACTTGGCTGTTTTAATATAATCCTGACCCAGCACATCAAGCATGCTTGTTCTCATAAGCCTGGATATGGTGGCCATTGAACTGAAGCTTAATGCAAAGGCCGGAAGTATCTTACTGTTGAAATCATTCCATCCGAATATGGGGAATATGCGAACTCCCGTAAGCTGATACAGCCCAAGTCCAAGTACATATTGCAAAAGTGAGCCTATAATAAAGCTTGGAACCGATACACCTATTATGGCTAATAACATTGATAAGGTATCCCATATGGTACCTCTCTTAACTGCGGCAACAATGCCAAGTAAAATTCCCATGATTGTAGCAAAAATCAGGGATCTTATTCCTAAATCAAATGAATACGGAAATGCTTGTGAAATTATATCCACTATAGGACGGTTATTATAATGCATCGATATGCCCAGATCACCCTTAAAGACATTGCCTATATACATGAAAAACTGAACAATTACCGGCTTATCCAAACCGTATTTTGCATTCAGAGCCTTTAATGTGGTCTCAGGAATGGCCTTCTCACCAATGAAAGGATCCCCCGGAAGCAAACGCATCATAAAAAAGGTCAATGCACACAAAACCATAACTGTCAGAAAAGCATATAACAACCGCTTTATAATATATTTAACCACATGCATTCCTCCTTTCCTCTTGTTTATATAACTTAATGTAAACCTAAGTGCAGTAAGGCAATATGCTTACCATAAGAATTGATATCCTATATTGCTTTTATTGTCCGCATCTGATTAATGCTTTAAACTGTTAAAGCTCAAACCGACAATACTCCATAAAAGTAATATAGGATGGCAATTCTTGTGGTAAATAAGAATTGCCGCCCATGTAATTACCGTTACATTATACAGCATAAATCCCCTTTTGTCGTGTGTTTTTTTAGCTTTTTCGGTAGGAATTTATGGGAACATATATCTTAACATAAGTTTAGTGCGGGTTGGTCTGCCCGCACCAAACTTTGTATTTGTACATTAATGATTGCTATTTGCTTAACTTAACGAACCTGTAGTTCATATCCTGGAAAGCAGTCCTGATAATTCCGGATGCAATCTTGCCGCTGTAAACATACTCTCTGGTTCTCCAGTAAACAGGACCTATAGGAAGGTCTTCCATCAGCAGCTTCTCCAGATCTACAAGGTATCCGAAACGCTTCTTGGCATCCAGCTCAACACGGACCTTATCAAGCAATTCATCATATTCGGCGCTTGAATAGCTTGTATGGTTGTTGCCGTTGCCTGTCTCGAACATATCAAGGAATGTCATAGGATCGTTATAGTCAGGACCCCATCCTGCAAATACCATCGAGAAGTCCTTATTGGACATTCTTTCAAGCCTGCTCTTGAAAGGCATGGATTCAACCTTAATCTCCAGGCCAAGATTAGCCCTGAGCTGTTCCTGAATAAAGGAAGCATATTTGATAGCTGTGTCGCCATCGTCGCAGATCATGCTGAGCTCTATCTTGTCAACGTCAAGCTCTTCCAAAGCCTTATCGTACAGCTTCTTAGCTTCATCCTTGTTAAATGCGGGTACTAACTCGCCAACCTCTTCGTAAAATTTCTTATTAAGTCCGTTGATAACCGGAGCTGTGAAGGAGGTTGCCGGCTTGGAAACGTTCTTTATAATAGCATCTACGAAGGCCTGTTTGTCAATAGCATAGGTAAGGGCCTTACGCAGGGTTTTGTTCTGAAGGTAAGGATCCGTTGTGTTATACTCGAGATAGAAGACAGAACCGTCATCATATCCGTTAACGGGGTAATTCTCATNNCCTTGAAAGAGTTCAAAGTGGTGTTGGAGTCATTGATCATAACCATGGTTATCTTATCTAAATTAATGTTCTTAGCATCGGGATAGTCGGGATTCTTCTCAAGTATAATCTTATCCTCGTGATTCCAGGTTGTCATCTTGAAGGGACCGTTGTATGCCATCTTGTCGGCATCGGTACCGTAAGCCTCGCCATACTCATTATATGCCTTCTCGTTAACAGGGGCAAATACGCCGAATGCTAACATAGAAAGGAAGTAGCTTGTAGGATTCTCAAGTGTAACCTCAAGGGTGTAGTCATCAAGCGCCTTGAATCCAAGCTCTTCTGCACCAACTTCTCCGTTGTTGTAAGCTTCACCATTCTTAAATACATATCCAAAATAAGCGTAATCTGATGCAAATTCGGGAGTCAAAAGAGACTTCCAGGCAAATACGAAGTCGTTAGCGGTAACAGGTTCTCCGTTGGTCCACTTCATATCTTTACGAAGATTAAAGGTATAAACCGTTCCATCGTCACTTACCTTATAATCCTTAGCTACGCCGGGAATAGCCTTGTCATTCTCGTCCAGCATCATAAGATTATCAATTATATGGCGCAGTACGGTAAAGGATACTGTATCTGTCATTGTTACCGAAAACATATCAGGCGGCTCAGTTGCAATGTTAACCGTGATGGCATTTGCTTCTGCCGTTCCGGGATATGCGCTTCTGTCTGATGAGCCCGAATCTTCCTTTTTACCGCAGGCTGCAAATAACATAGCTGTCATCGCAATAACCAGGATTGCGGCAAGAAATCTTTTAATTCTCATAAATATTATTCTCCTCCTTTTTCTACATAAAAAGGAAGCATATTCTACATACACTTCCTTAGTATATATAAGATAAGCCGGGTTTTTGACAGTTGAATAATC
>DCTS01000078.1 GCA_002329645.1 Lachnoclostridium sp. UBA1434
TTGTTGATACTTATTCACCAAAAGGATACAATATAGACGAAGGAAATCGTAGTTTCATTCATGTCACAAACAACGAAAATAATATTTGTCGTGATTACATATGAACGAATAAAACGAGTCATAGCAAAAGAGGGCTATCATGCAAGTATGAAATATTATAAGGTTGACTATGTTGAAACCAATCACAAAATGTATTATGAGTATGCAGATGAACTTTTATATTATATCCGAGAATTAGTAGACATGTGTCATAGCCTCCTTTGGAAGATTTTGTGTAGCAACTTTAATTTACCAAACGGCTATGGAACATGTCCTTTTTTTGTAAAATTGAATTTGCGAAATTAATTATACGTTATCAAAGGAGGTTTCCGGTGTCGATTCCTATTCTATTAACTAAATTTTATATTCCCAGGCTTCCTGACAGGATTGTTAAACGCACTCGGTTGATCAAACGGTTGAGCCATGACGAGAACTGCAGATTAATTCTGATATCTGCTCCCGCAGGCTTTGGTAAATCTACGCTTGTCAGTGAATGGCTGACTGTTTGTGGTTATTCTGCGTCATGGTTGTCACTGGATGTAAGAGATAATGACCTCAGAACCTTCTTAACATATTTTATAACCGGTATGAAAAGTTTTGACAAAGGGCTTGGCAGCAGAGCTATGGAAGTATTATCTACACAGCAATCCTATCGGACAGAAGCCGTATTGAATGATATCATCAATGAAATAGCCGCATTATCCTATAGGATTGTTTATGTATTGGATGATTATCATGTAATCAACAATCGGGAAATAAATACTGCAATAGAATATCTATTAGTTTACATGCCAGNNTAATATGAAATTAGTAATACTCACTAGAGAGGAACCACAATTACCGATTGCAAACCTCCGGGCAAAGGATAAGCTTCTGGAATTAAGAGATAATGACCTTAGATTTACACAGTTTGAAATAGCTCAATTTATCAATCGGATGAACTTAAAAATTACGGATCACAACCTGAAAATTCTTGAAAAGCATACGGAGGGTTGGATCGCCGGAATACAGTTGGCTGCCTTGTCTATGCAAAGCAATGAGGATNNTTTCAGATTTTATGGAACGCTTTTCAGCAGGCCATACCCATATTATGGATTATCTGATAGAAGAAGTATTGTCGCGACAGGCAGAAGAGCTTCAAAGCTTCCTGTTAAAGACATCGATACTGGACCGCTTCTGTGGAGAGCTATGTGATGCCGTATTGGAGACTAAGGCACCCTCAAGTCAGAGAATATTAGAGCAGCTTCAAGCTTCCAACCTGTTTCTTGTATCTTTGGATAATGAGAGAATATGGTTTCGCTATCATCATCTGTTTGCTGAGCTGTTGCGCCGAAGAGCCGGTGCAGAAGAAGCCTTATTGCAGGAATTTGGTTCCTTACATATTCGTGCGGCAAAATGGTTTGAAGAGAAGGGCTTCATGGATGAGGCGATTCGTCACAATATTGCTATGGGAGCCTATGAGAAAGCGGCAGCTATGATTGAGCGGGAATGGTACTGTATGGACCAGAGTCTGCAAAGCATGATATGGCTGGGGTGGGCAAAGCTGCTTCCGGTGGAGATACTACACAATAGGCCGGTCCTATGCACAGGCTATGCGTGGGCGTTATTGGATGCCGGTGAGCTGGAAGGCTGTGAGCCCATGCTGCAATATGCCGAGAAGGGGATTGAGAAATTCAAGCAGGAAGAACGGAACGGTATAACACCGACTGTTATTGTAGTAGATGATGAGCAGTATCAAAAGCTGCCGGCTACCATAGCAAATGCACGTGCATATAAAGCTTCTGCTATGGGTGATATCAAGGGAGCAATCAGGTATGCGAAGCAGTCGCTGGAGCTTCTTCCCCAGGAGGAGGTCTATCAAAGAAATATAGTTAAGACGCTGTTGGGGCTTTCCCTGTGGGCCGGCGGTGATCTGGATGCAGCTTATACCACGATAACCCAAGACCTTCAGGGTCAGCAGATGGAAATAATGGTTGCGGTAGTATTGGCTGAGATAAGGATGGAACAAGGCAAATTTCATCTGGCAAATGAGTTGTTAGAGAGAGTCTTGCGTTTAGCAGTTCTTGAGGAGCAGACTTATCAACCTGCTATTGCAAGCTTTTATTTGGGCCTTGCAAAAATTAACTTATGGAAGTGGGATATCAGTGCAGCCCTGGAGCTTCTGGAACAAAGCAGGGTGAGAGGGGAAAAGTCCTCATTACCAAACTGGCAGTATCAATGGCTGTTGCTGAAGGCTCAGATAAAGGAGAGTCAGGGATTATTTAAAGAAGCACTCAGTTTAATTACGGAAGCACAATTCTCATACCACAGAAGTCCGATTCCGGAGCTACAGCCCTATCAGGCAGTGAAAGCAAGGATATATCTGAAGCAGGGAAACGTTGACTTTGCATTAGACCTGGCGAAGGACATTCCCCGTACCATGTCTGATGAGCCGGAATATACTCATATATATGAACAGATTACATTGATACGAATAGGGCTTAAGGAATATGAGAGGCATAAAATAGCAGATATTGAACCGGTAATAGCTTCCATAGAGCATTTATTAAGTAGTGTGCGCATCGGAAAATGGAACCGGAATTTGACTGAGATATTAATACTAAGAGCGATTGCTTATTCTTATGCAGGAAAGCCTGAAATCGCTAAGGATAGTATATACGAAGCATTACGGGTAGCAGATTCGGAAGGATATATACAGCCCTTTATAGAAGACCGGGAACAGATCCTATCGTTACTTTCCGAGATTAATACAGAAGCTTATCAATCACAATTTTTAGAAAGAATTCTACAAGCAATCTATGATAAAGCCAAGGCTTCCGGCGAAAAAGCAAAAGTGATGAACAGTGCTCTGATAGAGCCTTTGAGTGAACGGGAACTGGAGCTGTTGTATATGATTTCAGAAGGATACTCGAATCAGGAGATATGTGACAGACTGTATTTGGCTTTAAGCACCGTTAAGGGATATAATCAGAATCTTTTTGGAAAGCTACAGGTGAAAAGCAGGACAGAGGCGATCAAGAGAGCCCGTGAATTGGGTATATTATAAGCAGGCTAATATAATTAAACGAAGCTGTTTCCTAATGGCTTAGAGAAACAAAGGCTCAATAATGAGCCTCCTGTATTCTCTAAACTTATTGTGAAACAGCTTCTTTTTATACTCATTATAGTACTTTAGTATCGTAAACGTAAAACCACACGCC
>DCTS01000082.1 GCA_002329645.1 Lachnoclostridium sp. UBA1434
ACCTCCATCTCTCCGAAACGCTGACCGCCGAACTGAGCTTTACCACCCAGAGGCTGCTGTGTAACGAGGGAGTAAGGACCGGTGGAACGTGCGTGAATCTTATCATCAACCAGATGATGAAGCTTCAGGTAATGCATGAAACCGACTGTTACCGGAGCATCAAAGTATTCACCGGTTCTGCCGTCGCGCAGCATCACCTTGCCGTCTCTGTTGATTGGTACACCCTCCCATTCGGCTTTGTTTTCAGGATGGTGCTTAAGGTAATCAAGCAGATCAGGGTCAATCTTATCCTTATATTGTGCTTCAAATTCATCCCAAGGCATATTGGCATAAGCGTTTGCCATATCCAGGGTGTCCATTATGTCATACTCATTTGCCCCGTCAAAGACCGGAGTCGAGATATTTATGCCAAGCACCTTGGCTGCAAGGGAAAGATGTATTTCAAGTATCTGTCCGATATTCATACGGGATGGAACGCCCAAAGGATTGAGCACTACATCCAGCGGCCTTCCGTTCGGTAAGAACGGCATGTCTTCCACAGGCAGAATCCTTGATACGACACCCTTGTTACCATGACGGCCGGCCATTTTATCGCCAACCTGGATCTTTCTCTTTTGTGCAATATAAACACGCACCGTTTCATTTACACCGGGTGACAGCTCATCGCCGTTCTCCCTGGTAAATACCTTGGCATCCACAACAATTCCGTATTCTCCGTGGGGTACACGCAGGGACGTATCTCTTACCTCCCTTGCCTTTTCACCGAAGATTGCACGCAAAAGCCGCTCCTCGGCCGTAAGCTCGGTTTCACCCTTGGGTGTTACCTTGCCCACTAAAATATCACCGGCACGCACCTCGGCACCTATCCGGATGATACCTCTCTCATCGAGATCCTTTAGCGCATCATCACCGACACCCGGTACATCCCTGGTTATTTCCTCGGGTCCGAGCTTGGTATCCCTTGCCTCGGCTTCGTACTCTTCTATATGGACTGAAGTATAAATATCCTCATGTACAAGGCGCTCACTTAATAAAACCGCATCCTCGTAGTTATAACCTTCCCATGGCATGAAACCAATCAGCGGGTTCTTGCCGAGAGCCAGCACGCCGTTAGATGTGGAAGGACCGTCAGCTATAACCTGTCCTTCGTTTATCCTTTCACCTCTGGAAACTATCGGCCTCTGGTTTATGCATGTCCCCTGATTACTCTTTGAAAATTTAATCATCCGGTAAACGGATTTTGTTCCGTCGTCATTCTTAATGGTTACTTCCTTGGCTGTTACTTTCTCGACCACCCCGGACTTTTTGGAGACTACACATACACCGGAGTCAATAGCTGCCTTGCCCTCTATACCCGTTCCTACAACCGGCTCCTCGGTAATGAGAAGCGGAACAGCCTGACGCTGCATGTTTGCACCCATAAGGGCACGATTGGCATCGTCATTCTCAAGGAAAGGTATCAGGGCGGTTGCTACGGAAAATACCATCTTGGGGGAAACGTCCATAAGGTCTATTCTGGATTTCTCATACTGTGAGGTTTCCTCCTTATAACGTCCCGATACGGTGTCATCTATAAAGTATCCGTGTTCATCCAGCTCGGCATTAGCCTGTGCTATAACGTATTTATCCTCTTCGTCCGCAGTCAGGTATATAACATCATCGGTAACCCTTGGATTCTCCGGATCGGATTTGTCCACCTTGCGGTACGGCGCCTCGATAAAGCCGTATTCATTAATTCTTGCATAGGATGCAAGGGAGTTTATAAGGCCGATGTTGGGTCCTTCAGGAGTTTCTACGGGGCACATTCTTCCGTAATGGGAATAGTGCACGTCACGCACCTCAAAGCCCGCCCTGTCTCTGGAGAGACCGCCGGGTCCCAGAGCAGATAAACGCCTTTTATGGGTAAGCTCTCCGAGAGGATTATGCTGATCCATAAACTGCGACAACTGGGAGCTTCCAAAGAATTCCTTCACGGCGGCGGTTACAGGCTTGATATTGATCAGGGATTGAGGGCTTATGCCTTCAATATCCTGTGTTGTCATCCTTTCACGAACCACACGCTCCATCCTCGAAAGTCCGATACGGTATTGATTCTGCAGAAGCTCTCCGACCGCTCTGATCCTTCTGTTGCCCAGATGGTCTATATCATCGGAGGTGCCGATACCATATTCAAGATGAATATTGTAATTAATGGAAGCTATGATGTCTTCCCTTGTTATATGCTTTGGAACTAATTCGCTTATGTTTCTCTTCAGGGCATCCCTTATCTCGTCCAATGAAGAATTCTCATCCATAATCTTCTTCAAAACAGGATAATAAACTGCTTCGCTTATTCCTATGGATTTCTTGTCAATGTCAGGAAGGTAATATGACAGGTCAACCATCATATTGGAGATAATCTTGACATTGCGTTCATCCGCTTGTACAACTACTGAAGGTATTGCGGCATTCTGGAATAATACCGCCATATCTTCCGTAACCTGGTCCCCTGCCTTTGCCAGGACTTCCCCGGTGGATCTGTCCACTACATCTTCAGCCAGGATATAACCTGTAATGCGGTTCCAGTATGCAAGCTTCTTATTGAACTTATATCTTCCGACCTTGGCCAGGTCATATCTTCTTGGATCAAAGAACATGCTGTGTAAAAGGGATTCTGCATTTTCTACAGCCAGCGGCTCACCCGGACGCAGCTTTTTATACAGCTCAAGTAAGCCCTCCTGATGACTGCCGGAAGGATCCTTTGACGTACTGGGGTCTTTTGCAAGACTTGCCAGAATCTTAGGCTCTTCACCGAAGAGACTCTTGATTTCTTCGTTGGTGCCAATCCCAAGGGCTCTTATAAAGGTCGTAATGGGAACCTTTCTGTTTCTGTCTACGCGTACATAGAACACATCATTTGAATCGGTTTCATATTCAAGCCATGCGCCCCTGTTGGGGATAACTGTGCATGAAAAAAGCTTCTTACCTATTTTATCGTGATCCACCGCATAATATATTCCGGGGGAACGAACCAACTGGCTTACTATAACCCTCTCCGCACCGTTTATGATAAAGGTGCCGGTTTCAGTCATTAAAGGCAAGTCTCCCATAAATATGTCATGTTCATTTATTTCATCATTTTCCTTATTATGAAGCCTTACCTTTACCTTCAAGGGTGCAGCATAAGTTGCATCTCTTTCCTTGCATTCCTCTATCGTATACTTGATGTCATCCACGCATAACGTAAAATCAACAAACTCCAGGCTTAAATGTCCGCCGTAGTCTGCTATGGGGGATATGTCTTCGAATACCTCCCTGAGTCCTTCTTCAACAAACCATTTGTAGGAATCTTTCTGGACTTCAATCAGATTTGGCATCTCTAAAACTTCTTTTTGCCTGGAGAAACTCATTCTTACGTTATTGCCGACTTTAACCGGATGCATTCTGCTTCTATCCATAGATGTTTCACCCCTTGAAATTAATAAGTATACACAAGGCTTATCCAAAGGAGAAAACCTTGTGTGCTGCAATAAAAAAGTTCTTTTCTTTTTTCGGTATATATGCTATAATTATTCTAATTAGGCATACAATACCACAATAGTGCATCTTTCATACTATCATATATTTTTTCAACTGTCAACTTAAATTTTATTAAATTATGGTACAATTCAAAAAAATCTACCTGCACCGGTAGTTTTTTATTTTGCAATATAAATGGCAGGCTCTTCGGTAAGAAACAGCCTGCCATTAGACCTTTAAGATTACTTTAATGTAACTTTAGCGCCCTCTGCTTCAAGCTTAGCCTTGATTTCATCAGCCTCAGCCTTGCTTGCACCTTCCTTAACGAACTTAGGTGCAGCGTCAACGAGATCCTTGGCTTCCTTTAAGCCCAGACCGGTTGCTTCACGTACAACCTTGATAACCTTAACCTTATTGGGGCCAACCTCTGTCAATTCAACATTGAATTCGGTCTTCTCTTCCTCTTCAGCCTGTGCTGCTGCAGGACCTGCTGCAACTACAACACCTGCTGCTGCGGATACGCCNNAATTCTTCTTCACATGCTTTTACAAGCTCATTTAATTCCAAAACGCTAAGGCCTTTAATTGCCTCGATAAACTCTTGAGTTGTCATTTAAATATACCTCCATAATTATTTTTTGATATATACTGTTTTTTTCATTACATTTCTTCGTATTCAGTCATTTCTACGAATTTCCATGCTACGCTTTACCGCATTATGCTACGCTTCACCTGATGCGAATTTATTCGCATTATGCTACGCTTTACCGCATTATGCTGCTTTTTCCGCAATCTGCTTAAGTACGCGGGCAAGATTTGCAATAGGTGACTGCATGCTGCCAAGAAGTCTGGATAGAAGAACTTCTCTTGAAGGAATTGTTGCAATAATCTGTATTCCTTTTTGATCGTAATAGGTTCCATCCACTACTCCCGATTTAAGTTCCAGCTTCGGCATTTTCTTTGACATTTCATTTAATAGTCTTGCAGGTGCCGTCGCGTCCTCAATTCCGAATGCAACTGCCGTAGGACCCTGCAGGTCATTCAATAACGCTTCAAATTTTGTGCCCTTGAAGGCAAAATTAAGCATCGTATTCTTATAAACCTTGTATACCACACCGGCATTCCTTAAGTTCTTGCGCAGCTCGGTATCCTCGGCAACTGATAAACCGCGGTAATCTACAAGTACGATTGCTGTTGCTTTGTCTGCATAACTCTTGATTTCTTCAATGATGGGCTGCTTAATCTCTATCTTTGCCACTATACACACCTCCTTGTTTTATAAGCTTGTCTGGGAAACCAGGTAAGGAATAAAAAGACCTCTTTCTGCGAAGCAGAAGAGGTCATTAATAGCTTGTTAACCAACTCTCCTCGGTAGGCGGCTTCCCTTACACCTTACGGTACCTACTGTCTTCGGCAGTTATTCACAAAACGCATTATAGCACGGAATAAATTCCGTTGTCAACATACATATTTTTTATTGCGGCAATTAAGCCAGTTTTGCTGTGTTGAGCTTAATTCCGGGGCCCATGGTAGTGGCAAGTGTAACGCTCTTAAGATACTGGCCCTTTGCTGCCGCAGGCTTTGCCTTTATTATTGCTCCTATGAGAGTTGAAAAATTCTCATTAAGCTGCTCTTCTGTAAATGAAGCCTTGCCTACGGGTACATGGATAATATTCGTCTTGTCCAGCCTGTACTCAATCTTACCTGCCTTTATTTCCTTGACAGCCTTGGCAACATCCATGGTAACGGTGCCGGCCTTGGGATTAGGCATTAAGCCCTTGGGTCCGAGAACACGTCCCAGACGTCCTACTACACCCATCATGTCGGGAGTAGCAACCACAACATCATATTCAAACCAGTTCTCATTCTGGATCTTCGGTATCAGCTCGTCAGCTCCTACATAATCGGCGCCTGCTGCCGTTGCTTCATCCTGCTTGTCGCCCTTGGCAAATACCAGCACGCGTACAGCTTTGCCTGTTCCATGAGGCAATACTACCGCACCGCGAACCTGCTGGTCTGCATGACGTCCGTCTACACCCAGCTTGATGTGTGCTTCTACGGTCTCATCGAATTTAGCCGTTGCGGTTTTCTTAAGTAAGCTTATGGCTTCTGCCACATCGTACTGAATATTCCTGTCAATCAGCTTTGCAGCTTCAACGTATTTCTTTCCTCTTTTCATTATATAAACCTCCTAGTGGTTATATCGGAAGAAAACGAAATGTACTATTTCGTCCGAAGCATATGCATTCGGCATTTCCTCCCACATTAATAGATTTTTGATCGCATGATCTCTTTCAACCATGCAGTTGTGTTCATAATCAGTCAACTACAGTTATGCCCATGCTTCTTGCTGTGCCTGCTATCATGCTCATGGCTGCTTCAATGCTTGCTGCATTTAAGTCGGGCATCTTCAATTCGGCAATTTTACGAACCTCAGCCTTTGTAATTGTGGCTACCTTGGTCTTGTTGGGTACAGCCGAGCCTGATTTCAGGTTGCAGGCTTTCTTTAACAATACTGCTGCCGGAGGAGTCTTGGTGATGAAGCTGAAGCTCCTGTCTGCATATACGGTGATAACAACCGGAATTATCATTCCTTCCTGATCAGCCGTTCTTGCATTAAACTCCTTTGTAAACTGAACAATGTTTACACCATGCTGTCCAAGTGCGGGTCCTACCGGGGGAGCCGGTGTTGCCTTTCCAGCAGGGATTTGTAATTTGATATAACCTGTTACTTTTTTTGCCATTATAGCATACCTCCTGATAAATGTGGTGTTTAGCGGGGAGTTCCCCTCCCACTGTTACTTTGTAAACTCTGTTGCATGACCCGTGCCCGGTTACCTGTTGACCCTCACATCGCCAAAAGCAATTTCTACAGGCGTTTCCCGGCCGAACATATCCACACTGATTGTTACGCTCTGCTTATTGGGATTGATCTGCTTTATGATACCGGTCGTATTTTCCCATACGCCCGATATTACAGTAACAGAATCACCTATTTCAAAATCAACAACAACGTCGTTGCCTTTGATTCCCATACTCCGCATCTCTGTCTCGGATAATGGAACAGGCTGCTTGGAATCCGGGCCTACGAAGCCTGTCACTCCTCTTGTGTTACGGACTACATACCATACATCATCATTCATAACCATATGGAGCAGTACATAACCAGGGAACATCTTCTTTTGTACACGCTTCTTGACGCCATTCTTCACTTCAATGACTTCCTGCATAGGAACGGATACTTCCAGTATCTGATCCTGGATATTCATGCTTTCAATCGTTTTTTCGATATTAGCTTTTACCTTGTTCTCATACCCTGAATAGGTGTGTACAACGTACCACTTAGCTTCATTAGCCTCTGACATACCATCACCCTTATCCTATAACGACATCCATACCGAGCTTGATCAGCCAATCCAGTACATAAATAATTATACCCAGTGCCAGTGTTACGAAAACAACAACAATTGATTGCTTAACAAGGGATTCCTTATCCGGCCATACTATCTTCTTCAGCTCGGACTTAAGGCCCTTAAACCAGCTTTTCTTCGGTGCCTTTTCAGCTGTGCCGTGTGTCATCTCTCCCATGCTATCACTTTCCTTTCAGATATAATTATTTGGTTTCCTTGTGCATTGTGTGGGTCCTGCAGAATTTACAATACTTCTTAGTCTCCATCCTGTCGGGATGAAGCTTCTTTTCCTTGGTCATGTTGTAATTACGCTGTTTGCATTCAGTACATGCCAATGTAATTTTTACGCGCACAACTACCACCTCCGATTTTCTTGTAGCGCAGACGGACATTTTAGGCATAAAAAAAAAGCCCAAATCATCGCTTAACAACTATATCATATAGGGGCGTATTCGTCAACATATTTTTTTAAGTATGCACATACTCGCATTTTTATTGAGTATGCACATACTTATATTTTATGAGTATACGTATACTCGCATCGCCAGTTCAATCATAATTGTGTGTGAACACATACAATAGTACATATATGTTGTTCTTTTCTTATTTATTCTTTACCTCAATCACCTTAACCGTATTGTTTCCAAAGTGATCAATTGCATAAATGGTATAAAAACCGTTCTCTTTAACCTTAAAGGTTGCCGTGTTGTCCTTCAGCTTAATCTCTGTTCCCGATCCTGCGGGCATGAATTCCCAGACTTCCCTTTTACCGGGCAGGTATTTGGCTCTCCTGACTCCTCCCCTTTTGTCATTTATCCACACCGTAACTGATTTACCTGTGATTTTAACGGTAATCTTTGGCGGTGTAGTATCGGCAATAACCTCATAAGCAACTGCGGTTTCATTTCCTGCATAGTCAGATACATAAAAGGTGTACATTCCAGCTTTATCGGCTATCACCAAGCCGTTTTTTACATAATTGCCGACTGTCCCTCTTCTGAAATAATCCAGATCTCTGTCACCGTATATCCATCTTGCAACCCTGATGCCCGAGCCGCCTTTGTCGTCAATCTCAACTGGTATTTCTATTATACCGGAATTATATATGGTTTTCAGGCTAATCGTCGGAGGCTGTACATCCTGCAGAAGATTGCCGGAGGAAAGTACTGCCCGATAAGCGCTTGGAATACCGGGATATTTTATGCTTCCCAATAGATTAGGAAGAGCTTTCATGCTTTTCAGCAGCATTTCCTTCACATTGGAGGGATATAACCCCTCATTGCATGAATACAGTAATGCAGCCAGCGCGCTTACCTGCGGAGCTGCCATGGACGAGCCGCTCATGGTTGAATAGTCTCCTACTATAGTACTTAAGATATTATCCCCGGGTGCGGCAATATCTACCGTTTTATCACCGTAATTAGAAAGCCTTGCAAGCTTTCCGAAGGCATTGATATATGTTACTGAGATAAGGTTATCAAGCTCCATGCTTGAAGGGTATATCGGATTCTTGTTATTGTTTGTTCCCGTATTGCCTGCGGCAGCCACGAACAGCATATCGGAATCCTTAATAACCTCCTCCAGCGCAGCCGAATAATTGCTGGTTCCCCAGCTTAAGTTGCATATATCGGCTCCCATCATGGTTGCATATTTTATGGCTTCTATTGCATTGGAGATTTCCCCTGTGCCTTTCTTTCCGCCATTTATCTTAAGCGCCATTATTTTAACATCTATATTGGATGCTATTCCGGCTATACCAATGCCGTTGTCGGCTGAGGCTGCAATTATTCCGGCGATATGAGTGCCATGGTCGTCATTGTCATTCGGGGATGCCAGGTATGCCTTTAGTCTGTTGTTATAGGAGTAATGGCAGACACTGTCATCATCATTATAAAAATCCCAGCCGTTTATATCATCTATATAACCGTTGTTATCATTATCAATCATATCTCCCGGTATCTCGTTAATATTAATCCACATGTTTTCGGAAAGCTCAGGATGGTTGTAATCCACACCTGTGTCAATAACTGCCACAACCACTTCTCTTTTCGGCAGGCCTTCAGTATTCATATATTCCCAGGCTTCCGGCACATCCATATCTATATCTTCTGTTACGTATATTTCCTTTTTTGCATTATTGACATATGAGACATATTTGCCGGGATTATGGATTGCCCATTGGGAATCGGCATATGCGTCATTGCTGATCTTTAAAGTGGATATTTCGCTGTTAATTTCAGCAACCCTCACAGACGGAGTGCTGTTAAGCTCATCCAATATCCCCTGCACATGCTTATCCCCCTGAACTCCAAAAAGGACATAATCATCCACGTGCTTTAAAACCTGTACACTGCCGCCCAGACTGTCTGCAAGCATTGCAATCTCCGAGGCATCCTTAGCCTCGTCAAATAATACAATAATCTCCTTATAAGTACCCTTGCCCTGCCCGCGTATAACTGCTGTGCAGACCAAAGCAAAAAGTATGCAGATATATAATAAAATATGCAGATTTCCTTTGCGTTTAGACTTATTATTAATATATATCTTCCTTCCAGAGTTTTTGCTGCCCTCTATGTCAACAGGCCAATACTTTGCTTTCTTATTTATCGTATTACCTTATCTTGGCATTTATGTGGCAAATCAAAAAATTTTGTCTTTTTATTTTTTATTACATATCTCTACATATTAATAATAAGACTTTTTGTCTAATGTTGTCACTAGATAATATAACCTATAAATTAATATATTTTCATGATGCATTATATAACAATATATGGTATAATAACCCTGTAATTTATTCTTGTATCTATGGTTGTCAGATACTAATATACAAGTATAACCGCATCAATGCACATGCATCATAAGGAGCGTAATTATGGATATACATAAGTTAAGACAAATGAATGCAACCCCCTATATCGACTATTGGGATAGTCTTAGCCCGGATATCTTTGCCGGGCAAAAACCAAGCCATACGGAAATGCTTGAATATATTGAAAAAAGCTGTATGTTTTCTTTATTTGCTCGCACTATCTCTTCAAGGGAGATTATCTTATTCAAATCACTTTTTCATATAAAGAATACCGGATATGTAATTGTCCTTGACCTTTATACAGGAGACCGCGCAGACCCTGCTGAGCGGGATACGGATGAGCAGGATATATACAGGGTAATAAAGGATTTTCTTTCAGGGCATCCGCATAGTGCTGTCGGCCCTCTTATTACCAACCGTATCTGCATATTAATTTCCGGAGATGACCTTGATAAACAGGAAGGAACTCCGGCGCCCGAGCAAAGCAAGGCGTTAACTCAAAGGCTGATAGAATATACATGGAAGGAATGCGGTATCCCTGTATCGGCAGGGGTGGGATCAATATATAATATCAACTCGATTTTTTCCTCCTTTAGAGAAGCATTGTCCTGTATGCACCACTGCAGTCCCGGTCAGGCCGTCCACTATTATGATCTGGCATCTTCATTAAAGGAAGGATATTATCTGTATAATGAAGCGGAAAAGCATATGCTGGAGGCCATAAGGCTGCATAAGGAGGATGCTTATGATTACTTTTCCATGATGATGGATTACTTAAGGCCTATGAGCATAACAGCCAAAAGGAATAAGATATTTGAGATTTTGGTGCTGGTTGCGCATTCTATCGGAAATTATGACAACAATGAGGGTGACCATTTTAACTATGCCGCAAGTATGGATGATATATTGGAATATGATGACGATCAGCTGATACAATGGGCATACAGCCGCTTCATGTATATGACCGGATATGACAAGCAGCATAATTCAATCGACTATTCCAACAGAATAGTGCAGGCCACTCGTGAATACCTGGAGGCACATTATGCGGAGGAAATAACCCTTAACAATGTGGCTGAACAGGTAAATATAAGTCCGCAGTATTTCAGCAAGCTTATAAAAAAGAGTACAGGCTTTAATTTCATTGACTGGCTTTCCATGCTGAGGGTTAAAAAGGCAAAGGAGCTGTTGTCCAGCTCCAATTACACGATAAAAGAAGTATGCTTTATGGTAGGATATAAGGATCCGAATTACTTCAGCAGGATTTTTAAGAAAAGACAGGGCATGACACCAAGTGAGTATTTGAAAAGCAGGGGCATCAATACGAAATAAACCGGATAAACGGACAATTATTTTTCATAAAAAAGCAGGAATGTTTTATGACGACGCATAATAACATTCCTGTTCTTTTATTAATATGAAAATCTATGCATTCTTAATTTCTATGACCTTTACGGGACATACTGCGGCACATTTTCCGCAGTTAGTACATTTTTCATAATCAATTAATGCCAGATTGTTATTGACATGTATAGCATCGAATTCACAGGCCTTTTCGCAAAGCTTGCAGCCAATGCATCCGATTGAGCATGCCGCCTTGACATCCTTACCCTTATCCGTTGAATAGCATCTGACAAGAACATCGGATCTTGCAGGTACCATACTAATAAGCTTGTTCGGGCATTCCATCGAGCATTTCGTGCAGCCGGTGCATTTTTCCCTGTCCACAACCGCTATGCCATTTACGATGTGCATTGCATCGAAGGCGCATACCCTTACACAGGAACCGTAGCCCATACAGCCAAAGCTGCATTTTTTCCCGCCGTTGCCGGGAGCCAGGGCTGCCTTGTTGCANNACCTCGGCAATAAGCTTATGAGCCTGGGCATTGGCAACGGGGCAGGCATTCACGGGAGCCTTCCCTTCAGCTATAGCATTTGCCAAAGCATCACAGCCTGCATAACCGCAGCCGCCGCAATTGGCACCGGGAAGCAGCTCTCTTACCTTGGCCTCTCTCTCGTCTATCTCAACCTCAAATTTCTTGGCCGAGAAGCCAAGGAAAAGGCCGATGAACAAGCCTACGCCTCCGACAACAGCTGTTGCAATTCCGATTCCCTGCGGGCTTATGGCATTAAGGATGCCTTGCATAACCGGAGGGACATTAGCTAACGTCAACATATTTAATATAATCATCCGAACCCCCTCCTTTTAAATTATTCCCGCAAATCCGAAAAAGGCAATTGCCATCAGGCCTGCTGTAATCAGTACTATCGGAGAACCCTGAAAGGCTTTGGGAACATCATTATGCTCGCTCTTTTCCCTGATACCTGCCATTATTATTATTGCTATCGTAAAGCCTGCAGCCGTACCGAATCCGTTGATGGTACTTTTAAGCAGGCCGTAATCCTCCTGCACGTTGATTAATGCAACGCCAAGCACTGCGCAGTTGGTGGTTATCAAAGGGAGATATACGCCAAGAGCATTATACAGGCCTATGCTGTATTTTTTTATTACCATTTCTACAAATTGCACCAGGCAGGCAATCAGCAATATGAATACGATGGTCTGTAAGTATTCCACATCAAGCGGAACCAGCACGAAGTCATATACAAGGCTGCAGAGCGCCGAGGCAAGAGTTATGACGAAAATTACTGCAAATCCCATACCGGCAGCCGTGTTGGTTTTCTTTGATACCCCAAGGAACGGACACAATCCAAGGAACTGGCTTAAAACCACATTGTTGACAAATGCAGCTCCTATTAAAATTAATATCATCTCAGTCATCCCGATCACTCCTCCTTACCCTTGCTGACAGTATCAGGCGTTTCTTTTACAACTGCAGCTTCGCCCTTGCCGGAGCCTGCCGCTTCGCAAAATGCTGCGCTTTTGCAGTTCGCACAGCCCAAATCTCCTGTACTGCCCGTTCCTGATTTGTTGGTTGCGGAAGGAGCCTTCAGCTTGTTCTGAAGGGCTGTCAGCACCGACAATACGAAGAATGCTCCCGGAGCCAGAACAAATATGGTGACAGGCTCGAAGGAAGCAGGCGTGAACTTGTATCCGAATATGGTTCCTGCACCTATTACCTCTCTGATAGTGCCTATAATTGTGATTGCAGCCGTAAAGCCTAATCCCATGCCTATACCGTCAAACAATGACAAACCGACTGAGTTCTTGGCTGCATAAGCCTCCGCCCTTCCCAGTATAATACAGTTGACGACTATTAGCGGTATATAGATACCCAGCTTTTCGTTAAGCACCGGAATATATGCTTCCAGCAACAGCTGGACAATGGTTACAAAGGATGCAACTATTACTATATACGCAGGAATTCTGACCTTATCCGGTATTTGCTTTCTTAGGGCGGATATGAAGAGATTGGACATTGCTAGCACCACGGTTGTCGTTAATCCCATATATATGCCATTCATGCCCGATGTTGTTACCGCAAGAGTTGGGCACATTCCCAGCATTATGATGAAGGTGGGATTTTCTTTAATAATACCGTTATATATGCGTTCCAGATATTTATTCATTTTCAACTTCCCAACCTCCTAAGCTTTGCATATTTTCATTAATAAAGGCTATTCCTGCATTTACCGCATGAAGTATTGCCTTCGAGGACATGGTCGAGCCGGATACGGCGTCAACCCTGACTCCGTCATTTCCTTCAAAGGAGAACCGGTCCGCAGTCGCGCCTATGAACTGCTCGGTAAATGTACCCTGTATTTCACCGACATTTTTATTCTCGCTGAATTTGATATATACAATACCGGTTAACCTTTGATCAGTGGTATAGCCTATGGTCAAAGTCATGGGAGGCTTGTAGCCTTCCTTTGTGGTTATCTCCACAATATATCCCAATATATTGCCTGATGAATCCGATGCTCTTACCACCTTGTCAATACTTACCTTACTAAAGGCGTCATCTATCTCATCAAGCCGGGCATCATCGACAGCTCCGTCAAGCTCCTCAAACTGCCCGTCGGCAAAAAGCACCGAATAAGCCTTTTCTGCCTTCTCCTTGCGTTGCTGCTCTATAGGCGCCTTTGTGATCTCATTCACAGAGCTTAGAGCAAGGCCCGATATCAGGGTAATCAGGAACAGAGCAATCGCATCCTTAAGCAGGGTCGATTTCTTCTTAACTGCTTTGCTTTGCATTGCGTACACGCTCCTTTCCAAAGGATCTTGGCATGGTCACCTTTTCTATAAGGGGTACAAGCGTGTTGCAGAAGATAATCGCATATGAAACACCCTCGGCAGATTTGCCCATTATACGGAATATGCCTGTGAACACACCTAATAATATGCCGAATACTATCTGTCCGTACCTGGTTGCAGGACTGGTTACATAATCCGTAGCCATGAAAAAGGCGCCAAGCAGAAGTCCTCCGCCCAATACTTGTCCCATTACATAGTTGAAGCTAATATTATCGGGCCCGAACAGCAGTATGAATACAACAAATGTTAATATATAGCTTAACGGTATCCTTAAGGAAATGACCTTTATTGCCAGCAGAAAAGCTGCACCGATAAGAAGTGCCAGTGCGCTTGTCTCACCTATGGTTCCTCCTGTCCCGCCTATAAACATCTTAAACAGGTCAACGCTTTCTCCTTCCTTCAAAACAGCCAGTGGGGTTGCGCCTGAAACAGCATCGGCCGCAGCTTGAGTTGCACCAGTTACCACATCTGATGCAGCCTGAGTTACGCTCGTTACAGCATCCGCCGCAGCACTTGCAGCCTTTTCAACGCCCATGGCTCCATAGAGGAAGTAATCCTTAAATGAGCTTCCGCTTGCTGCTTTAACCGCAAAATCTGTCATCCTTTCAGGAAAGCTTATTAACAGGAATGCACGGGCAGCCAGCGCCGGATTCATAAAATTCTGGCCAATACCGCCAAAAAGCATTTTTACCATAATAACGGCAAAGATGGCGCCAAGCACCGCTACCCACAACGGAATGCTGACCGGAAAATTAAGCGCCAGTAAAAGTCCTGTTACTACTGCCGAGAAATCTCCTGTAGTGACAGGCTTTTTCATAAGCTTGCAATATATATACTCGGTTGCCACACAAGCGGCAACGGTGACCAGAATCACCACTAATGCCCTGATACCAAAATTATATATTCCATATAGGCTTGTCGGTAACAGCGCTATTGCAACCATCTTCATGATGAGTCCGGTTGTGACGGGGCCCCTTGCATGGGGAGCAGCCGACACATGGAATAAATTACTCACAGCGTACACCTCTTTCTGATATGATGCATAAGTCTTTGTGCATGCATCGTACTTTTTGTATATTCACTTATGCCCTTTTTCTTTTTGCCAGTATTTCGTTCTTTTTTTGTACTATGGACTGGGTCAGGCTTCTTTTTGCCGGGCATATAAAGGAACAGCAGCCGCAGCCGCAGCACTCAAGCCCGTCATATTTAACAAACAGCTCCTCTTCACCATGTATTGATGCATCCGCAAGCTTGAACGGCATAAGCTGCAAAGGACATTTTTCTATGCATTTAGCACAACGAATGCAATTGGTTTCTGTAACCGCCGCCTGGTCCTTCTTCAAGGCAAGCAAAGAAGACGTAACCTTGGATACCGGCACCTCAAGGCTAAACATTGCTATTCCCATCATAGGGCCTCCTGATATGAGCTTCTCAGGCTGCCCGGTAAATCCTCCTGCCGCCTCACAAAGCTCGGAGTAGCTGGTTCCAAGCCTTACATTAAAGTTTCCCGGTTCCTTGATTGCATCACCTGTTACCGTCAATATCCTGCGAATTAAGGGAGTGCTTTTTGCTACTGCCATATATATTGATAAAACTGTGTCAATATTGTCAACAACACATCCTACATCGGCCGGAAGCTTTTTGGAATTGAGCTTCCTTCCGGTCACAACATATACAAGCTGGCGCTCTCCTCCCTGGGGGTATTTGGTCTTAAGAGGTCTGACCTCTATCCTTTCCTCCCCTGCAGCAAGCTCCTTCAGCCTGCTTATAGCCTCGGGCTTGTTATCCTCTATAGCAATAACTCCCCTGGCATTATCAAACAGCTTAAGGATTATTTTAAGACCGTCGATTATTTTTTCACCTTCCTCCATCATCAGGCGATAGTCGGAGGTGAGATAGGGCTCGCATTCCGCCCCGTTTACAATAACGTAATCAATATCATTCTCATTTTTGGGTGAAAGCTTGACATGTGTCGGAAATCCTGCTCCTCCTAAACCAACTATTCCCGCTTCCTTTATGATTTGCCTGATTTCCGCTTTGGAAAGCCTGTTATAGTCCCTGTTCTCGCCAAAGCCTTCGACAGCCGTATACTCATGGTCATTTTCAACTATAATGGATTCCACCATGGTTCCGGCTGCAGTCAGTCTTTTCTCTATTGCCTTGACAGTTCCCGATACCGAGCTTATGACATCCGCCGATATGAAGCCCTGGGCTTCTCCGATCTTTTGGCCGACCAAGACCATGTCACCCTTGGCTGCCACCGGTTTTGCCGGCGCTCCGATATGCTGGGACATCGGGTACACCAGATCCCCCTTCGGCAGCAAAACTGTTATGGGCTTATCCTTAGACAGCTCTTTGCCGTCATATGTATGGATACCACCCGGAAAAGTTGACCTGCTCATTAATCTCTTCCTTCCTGATTATTTTAGCTTTATTCATTAGCAGCACTTATTAATGTTATGGACACACAAAGGTAATTATATCATATACTGGATATATTTTCATCCTTTTATAATATAAATTATAAATAAAAACAATGTATCCTGCTGCACAATCACATCATTTTCTATTATATACCCCCTACCCGTGTAGTCAATATGGGTTTTGTGGAAAAGTATGTTAATATATTAACGGGCATGCANNCCAATGTGATGCGGAGCATCACAGGATGTTTCGTGGGATACATAGCATCCCGCAGGTATGCCTTCCATGGTTTATGAAAGGGCATAAGGCGTATTATGCAGGCAGTAAAGCGTGCCATGTTTTTGGGATGCTTTACTGTCTGACTAATACGCCTAATGGCTTTTATGTTTTTTAAAAGCCATGCCTGCGGGATGTCGTTATGCAAGCCTTTCAATACTTAAAGCCATGCTTGCGGGATGCCATTGCCTGTGAGATGTCATAAATCAATTCCACAGAAAAAAGGTATCCTGCTAATACTAAGGATACCTTCACATTTCCATGAGCCTTTTAATCTTAATATGCCTGGTTGTATCTCGACTTATTGAGATACTTTTCCTTTGTTGCCATTCCGCCTCTGATATGGCGTTCCGACTTATTGAGGTCCAAGACTACCCTGGCCCTGTTGGCAAGGGAGGGGTTTATTTGTGCAAGACGCTCGGTAACGTCTTTATGTACGGTTGATTTCGAGATGCCGAACTGCCTCGCAGTCTGCCTTACTGTTGCATTGTTCTCGATGATATAATTAGCGATCTCAACCGCCCGTTCCTCTATATAGCCTTTCATAGTGTCTGCGTTCCTGCCATATGGACGGAACGCATTCCCCCTTATTATCGTTGTTGTTACATTGTATGCAGGGGAATGCGGCGGTATTACTTTGAATATGAGGCTTTACTTTTAAATATACTACCTTTTAATCAGCATAACCGCAACATCATTGACATTGGTGCCTGTAGCACCTGTAAAGATAAGTCCATCGCATTTTTTTAAAGCATTGTAGGCATCATTTCGCCTGAGATACTCATAAATATTAACACCTTTCTCCTCCAAAATACGCTTTGTGTTATTATCTGCATATCCTCCTGCCGCATCCGTCGGTCCATCAGTGCCATCGCTTCCGATGCTGAAAACAGCAGTATCCATTAGGCCATCTATCCCTAATGCAGCAGATAACACCAGCTCCTGGTTTCGTCCTCCTTTTCCATCTCCGGTCACATGAACAACCGTCTCCCCGCCGGCTATGAATGCCAGGCTGTGATTCGTATTTTGATATGTTTTTGCGATACAGGCTAAAAATGTACCTGCTTCTCTGGCCTCGCAACACAATTGATCTGTTAATACAAAGGTCTCATAGCCCATCTTCCTGCATTTTTCTGCTGCTGCCTTACACAAGTTCCTGACACTTCCGGTAACAATTGTCTCAACATTTGAAAGAGACTTAGGAGTTTCCACCTTTAAAAGCTTCTCTGCTTCATCACTCAAGCTCAAGTTATACTTTTTGATAATCTCTTCCGCCATACTGCAAGTTGTTGAATCAGGATATGCCGGTCCTGAAGCAATCATATCTAAAGGATCACCGATAATATCGCTGAGCACAATACTATAGATATGGGCCGGTTCACAGAGCTTAGCAAATTTTCCGCCCTTCACAGCAGACAATCTTTTGCGCACTGTATTTATTTCAACAATATCTGCTCCGCATTCCAGTAATTGTCCGGTTATATCAGCCATCTCTTCTTTGCTTACCAGTGGTTTTTCAAATAAAGCCGAACCTCCGCCGGATAACAAAAATAATACGGTATCATGCTCATGCAGATTATTAACAAGGGTTAATACCTCACCTGTCGCTCTGTATGAATTGTCATCCGGTATGGGGTGTCCTGCCTCAAAACAAGTAATATTAGAAATATTCCCTTTTACATGGCCATATTTCGTTATAACTATACCTGCTGTAATCTGTTCTTTTAATATATCAGAAGCTGTTTTTGCCATCTGCCAGGCTGCCTTTCCGGCAGCCACAACATATATTCTTCCTGTATCGAATGTTTTTCCTTTTAAGGCAGAGACAACAGCTTCATCCGGCAACACCTTTTGTATAGCATCTTTAATAATTATTTCTGCATCACTTTTTAGATTCATATTTCACCCTCACTTGCCTTGTTGTATCTATCGTGTCATATTGTATTGCTTTTTGTCAGGCTCCTTACGCTTTGACTGCATAATACAGAGCTAAAATCAATTTACGCTAACCTCTCCGGCCAAAACCTTTTTATAGTCCTCATAATTTTTCCTAAGGAGATTAGGCGTATCCAGTTCATATGGGCATCTTGACTTGCAGATCCCGCATGTAACACAGTTTTCAATGTTTTTCATGGATTGCTGCCAATACTCCGTAAGCCAGTCCTTTGATGGGGCTCTGCGAAGCATTAGCGATATTCTGGCACATTGATTAATTATAATTCCCTGAGGGCATGGCATACAGTAACCGCATCCCCGGCAAAAATCACCATCGAGCTCCTTCCTGTCATGTTCGATTATTGCTCTGATCTCATCATCCATAATAACCGGATTATTTATATATGACAGCCATTCTTCCAGTTCGGATTCCTTTTGTATACCCCAGATCGGAAGCACATTATCGAACTGAGACATAAATGCAAAGGCCGCACGTGAATTACTAATAAGTCCTCCGGCCAGACCCTTCATTGCAATAAACCCGATATTGTTTTGCTTACAAAGCTCAACTAATTGCATTTCTTTATTACCTGACAGATAGCTGAATGGGAATTGAATTGTCTCATATAGCCCGCTATCTGCGGCATCCATCGCGACTCCTATTTTATGTGCTGTGATACCTATGTGACGGATCATTCCCTGTCGCTTAAAATCCTCCATGCATTCATACAATCCTGTACCATCTCCGGGTTGAAATACCTGCTCGGCAAAGTGAAACTGGTAAATGTCAATATAGTCTGTCTTCAGCAGCCTAAGTGATGTATCCAGATGTATCTTCATCTCATCCGGAGTCTTTGCCATAGTCTTTGTTGCAATATATATTTTTGCTCTAACATCAGCCAGTGCTTCACCTATTTTATTCTCACTATCTGAATAGTATCTTGCTGTATCAAAAAATGTCATACCACCCTCGTATGCTCTTCTTAGGATTTTGACCGCAGTATTCATATCATCACGCTGAATGGGTAATGCGCCAAAACCGTTTTGTAATACAGTAATTCCGGTACTGCCTAATGTAACCGACTTCATGTTAATCCTCCTTCGTTAACAGCAATTCGTACGAATCCTTCATTATATATCTGTCTCTTTATGAGTTATTTTTATAAATTATATCACTTATTCCGGGCTTATAACAGCCTGTTTCAAAAGTTATTCCCCTTGCTATTCTAAGCGATATTCTCAGTGTTACTCTCAGTAGTATTATCATTGCTGTTCACGGCAGTATTTTTTATAATTACAATATTATGTATTGGGTAATTTAACTGTACTGATCCCATATATATTTTTCGAAATAAAAAACCTTGGATTCCCAAGGTTTCTTATATTTCATTCTATTTAGTTTACTCTTTAAGCCAGTCCATTTTGCTGCTGCAAGTATTCATCTATTGAGTATACTTCTTAACATCTTGTTGAAATTGGCTGCCTCCCAGGCGCTTCTTCCAACAAAAAGGCCGTTGATGTTAGGATCCGACATTAATAAGAGGGCATTATCCATATTGACGCTGCCGCCATATAAAACCGGTATCCTGCTGCCTGTTTCCTCGCCAAACAGATCAATCAGCACCTTTCTTATATGTGCATGCCTGTCCTGTGCATAGCTTTTGCTTATCGGAACACCGTTGACTCCAATAGCCCATACCGGTTCATATGCTATCCATAAGGCTTTGGCTGCCTCGGAACCGGTAATCGAATGCAGGCCAATCTTAAGCTGCATGCTTAAAACCTCGTCCTGTATGCCATAATCCTTTTGCTCATTGGTTTCTCCTATACAAAGCAATGCAGTCATACCATGGTTTATTGCGGCACGTACCTTTTTTTCCGCCTGGTCATCCGTTTCACCAAAAATATGCCTTCTTTCCGAATGGCCGATTTCTACTATATCCACACCTATTTCCTTAAGCATAACCGGTGATATCTCGCCCGTGTATTCACCGGCATCTTCCCAGCATATGTTCTGGGCTCCAAGCTTAATTGGCGATGCGTTTAGTATTTTCCGCGCGTCGGTCAGGGCAGTAAAGGATGGAATTACAAATAACCTGGCATCATCGGGATTTAAATCCGCAGTAAGCTTTAACAGCTCCGTAAGAAAGGCCCGGGTTTCTTCATTGGTCTTGTACATTTTTGTATTTGTGCCGAAATACAACAATTTTGAATCATTCATCTGTCTACCTCGCCGCACATATATGGTTCTTTTCCTCTATTTCATTTATTGCTTCAACCTTGGGGGTTGATGGTGAATCTACAAATTCAAGATTAAGCCACTCCCACAAAATCTTTTTGGCAAGCTCAACGCCGATAACGCGCTCTCCCATACATAATACATTTCCGTTATTGCTTAGTTTTAATCTTTCGGCAGAATAAGGGTCATGACAAACTCCTGCTCTGATTCCCTTGAACTTATTTGCACTTATGGCCATTCCAAGCCCGGTCCCGCATATCAGAACCCCATGCTTTTCATAACCGCTGTCTATTATCCTTTGGCATACCCTTTCAGCTATATATGGGTAATATGTAGAATCCTCCGAACCGGAGCATCCGGCATCCTCCACCTTGACTCCTTTACTCTTCATAAAAGCTATCAGCTCATTTTTTAAGCTGACGGCTGCATTATCACAGCCTATAACAATCGTTCTCATGTACACATTCTCCTTATCATATGATGTTAGTTAATTCGTCTTTTTCTTTCAGATAAATATGCTTCAAAGCTTGTTATTGTCAAGTTCACAATAAGCTGCGGCGGGTACTGCTGTTCATCCAATAACCTCATCATTGGAGAGACATTACCTACCATGGTATGAAAATGGGCATCACTTGCTACACAGATGCGCGCTTCCATTTTCTTGCAAAGCTCTATATATCTGATTAAGTTAGGCAAACTTCCGGGTCTGAGCTCTGACAGGGAATTGTTGTTCATCTCCAGCAGCTTGTTATTGCTTACCGCCGCCCTTACTACGGCTTCAAAATCGCAGGGCGCCTTTGGATCATCCGGATGACCCAGAATATCAATATGGGGGTTTTTCAGGGCATTAATAAATGCATCTGTGTTTTGCCCGGTTGTTCCTCCGGGTAAAACAGGCTGGTGAATGCTTGCAATGACAAATTCGCAGTATGGCAGGTACTTATCACTGATATCTATGCTGCCATCATAACCGATGATGTCTGCTTCAATTCCCTTATATATTCTTACTTCGTCAAGCTTAGCCGGAAGCATCGTCTGACTCAGCGGGATATACCCGGGAGCGCCCTGCGGCATTTCAGGACCATGCTCGGTCAGGCATAACCCTTTTAATCCCCTTTTCTTTGCTGCATACACATTTTCTGACAGGGTACTCCAGGCATGACCTGAAACAACTGTATGTGTATGTGTATCAACATCTGGTATCCTTTCTGCCAGATACATGTTCTTCAACTCCATTCCAAATATAAGTCGCCCGGGGCTGTCATGCTGATTTTTCTGTTTTTATTTTCTTTTTCAGCCTTACGCCAAGAATGCCTTTTGGAAGGAATAACACCACAAGTATGAAGAATGCACCTATTATAAGCTGATAACGTTGTGTATATGCGCTCACAAAATCCTGCAAAATTATATAAATCAGCGAACCCAACAGAGCTCCCTCGAGCTTTGTTGAACCTCCGATCAGCACCATGAACAAAATCATTATTGATGTATTCATGGATAGTGTGTTAGGTGATATCAGCCCATAAAAGGATACCGACAAAATACCTGATATTGCTGCGAATATAGCCGACACCACAATAATTACATACCTGAGCAGCTGTGTGTTAAAGCCCATGGCATTCATTTTTCTGCTGTTATCTCTGGTGCCCTGAAGCGCAATTCCAAAGGGTGAATTTACAATTCGCTTCATAACCAGATAGCAAGCCAGCACTATAAATAAAACTATATAATACAGCATTTTTGAATTAAGAAACGCTTCAGGAACCGGAATACCGGTGATTCCGCTGAATCCCCTGGTAAGCTCAACCCACTGCAGAGCGGCAAGATATAACAGCTGTCCGAATGCAAGTGTAAGCATGAGGAAGTAGTTGCCCTTTGTCCTTATTGCAATAAATGCAAATATTGCCGCAACTAATATTACAAGCAGAAGTCCCAGGAATAGGGCCTGTGTAAATCCCCAGCCCTTCTGAACCGTGCAAATTCCGATTGTATATGCCGAAATTCCGAAGAAGGCCAGCTGTGCGAAGGACAGCATTCCTGCAAGTCCCAGAAGCAAATAAAGGCTTAAAGCAAGCAATCCCATAAATAATGTCCTGGTTAAAAGGAAGATTATAAATTTGGGGAATATTGCAGGCGCTATAATTGCTATCAACATGATAAGAAAGAACAGGTATATGGGGAATTTTATATTCTTAAGCTTATTTATCATATCTTAACCCTCTCTTCCCAGCAATCCGTTAGGCTTAAATGCCAGAACAAGCATTAAAACCCCGAATATTATAACCATAGACAAATTAGGAACGGTAGCCTTAGTATAGCTGTCGATTAGTCCGACAAGGGCAGAACCCAGAGCCGCACCGCCCAGGCTGCCTATTCCGCCAACGATTACTACCACAAGTGAATATGTCAATATTGTTGAATCAAAGCCGGGATTAAAAGCCAGATATGAGCCTCCCATTACCCCGCTGATACCGGCAAGCAAGCCGCCTATCAGGAATACAATGGTAAATACCATGTTTATGTTTATACCCAGCGCCGAGGCCATTTTTTTGTCATTTACTCCTGCACGGATATATTGGCCGATATGTGTTTTATTAATGAGCACGAACAGGCCAATTCCCTCAGCTATTGCAATGAGCAATATAAAAAGCCTGATTCTCGGGTAGGAGACAAATCCCAGATTCATTGACTGCCTAAAGGACTTTGCTGCTGTTATACTTTGCGGCACACCTCCATATGCAGCCAAAAGAACATCTCCTATGATAAGGTTAATTCCCAGGGTAAGCAATGTCTCCCGCATCGGGTCTCCAAGAACCCTGTCAAACAATGAAAGCTTGAGCAATACTGCAATTAATGCAATTGCCGCACCTCCGGCCAGTATTCCGATAAACCAGTTGCCTGTAAGCTTTGTCACTGTCATGCCTAAATATGCCCCTGTAAGGTAGAATATGCCGTGGCTCATATTAACAACCTTCATTAATCCGAATATCAGGGTGAGTCCGCTGGCACACATGAAAAGCAAGCCCGCATATGTTATACCGTTTAGAAAAATGATAATATTCATGTGGTTTACTTCTCCTTCCGCAGGGATTTAAATGAAGCTATTGTTTCCTTAACCGATTTCTCTATGGGCAGCCGTTCGCCTGTGGAGCCGGTAATATAGCCTGCAGCATCGGTAGCATTGAGTACAGTCTGTACACTGCTCACATCATTGAGAGGTCCGCCGTGAACCAGTACGGGTACATTTCTTCCGGTATCTGCTACAGCCCTGGTAATACTATTAATTGTTTCTATGGCACTATCCAGGGATACTGTAGCTGCGCCTCCCGCACTGCCTCCGGAGGTAACTCCCCCTACCATTGCTCCGATAAAATCGGCTCCGGCCTCGACCATCTCTTTTGCTTCTTCAGGAGTGAATACATAAGCCAGCGTCATAAGTCCTCTTTCGGATGCAATCCTTATTAGTTCAACTTCCCTTTTGAAACCCAGTCCGGCTGCTTCCATCTGATTTCTTAAATTGCCTTCATACATTCCAATAAAAGGTTCATTGGTTACTCCCGCCATTCCAAGCTCCCGGGCCTGATCTACAAGCCTGGCAAGATTGCGTCTCGGATCATGAGCGCCGATACCAAGCAATACGGGAGTGTCACCTGCATTTGCCATGACCTGGGGAGCCACATTCAGAGCAAGAGCATTACAGTCATCATATGGCAGGAAGGCCATGGCTGTCGGTATACCCTGTATCCGATATACAGCGGTATTATAGGTTGCAATCATATCAGCCCCGCCTCGGCTTGCAGCCTTTGCTGTTGCTCCGCTTCCTACTCCGGCAACTATAATTGCTTCCTTATTGCTTATCTTTTCATTTATTTTATTGATATAGAACTCCTTGTTCATTTTACTTCATCCTTTTTCCAGAGTTTTAAAAAGGTTTCAACGGCTGCTTCGGCAAATACCGCATCATTTATGTTTGCGTCGATTTCCTGAACCGGAATATGAGGACTTAAGGATGTTTTAATTGCGTCAAACAATACCCTGTCGCTTTCTGCGTCCTCCCAAGGTCCACCCTTGGCTTCGTATTTATCTAGTCCTCCGAGAGGAAGCAAAACATGCGCCTTGTCCCTGGCACGGCTTACTTTTTCACCAACAATCCTTCCCAAAAGCTTAAGCTCCTCATTGGTTGTTTTTACCGCACATACAGTAGGATTATGAATGATTAATTTTCTCTCGGGAATGTTTTTGTCCGGCGGCAGATTGTCTACACCGTTGTAGTTAAGCACTTCTATTGCCCCAGGCACTATAACCTGTGGAATTCCCATATCGGAGGCAGCTGTCAGTCTGTCAGGCCCTGCAGAGAATGCGCCGCCGAATTCATAATCGCACAGCTCCGAAAGAGTATAGTCAATAACACCGTCTATCAGACCTTCTCTTATCATATTCTCCATTGCCTGGCCGCCTGAGCCCGTTGCATGAAATACTATAGTTTCAAAGCCTTTCTTTTCAAGCAGATCAACCATATGCAGCACGCCGGGTGTGGTAATGCCAAACATGGTGATTCCCACCAGGGGCTTTTTATCTCCATGAGCCTTTGCTCTGGCTTCTTCCCTGAACATTGCCATTCCTGCCACCGCATGGGCTGCATTTGCAAGTATCATACGGGAGAACATATTAAGGCCTGCTATATCTGTTACGGAATACATCATTGCCATATCTGTAGATCCGACATAGGGCCTTACATCTCCGGACATCATGGTGGAAAGTAAAAGCTTGGGTACTCCCAGAGGCAGTTTCTTCATGGCTGCGCTGATAAGGTTGGTACCGCCGGAGCCGCCCATGCCAAATACAGCATCACATTTATTCTCATCCAGCAGCTTTTTAAGTACTATATCCAACCCTCTGCTCATGGTATCGATGGCAACAGCCCTCGTATCACTGCCTTCTTTGGCAAAGCGTATATCATTAAGATTTTTACCTGCTGCTTCAGCAACCATTGATGCGGAAATCTCCGGTTCAAAGGGAGGTTCGCCCAATATTCCGGTATTTATTACTATACAATCAAGGCCCGCATCCTTTATGCACTGCTTTACAAAAGCATACTCTGCGCCTTTGGTGTCCAATGTTCCAACCAGCACTACAGTTGCCATAATATCACTCCATTCGATATATTATTAACAGAAGAAGGTGCCCGCTCCTGTTAAGGTTTTCTGAACACCTTCCTCTTTGGCCATGTTATTTCATTTTAAGATTCTGGAATTCTTTAATGCAGTTTGCTATTGCCTTTTCAACGGGCAGTCTCTCAATACTTGAAGCGCCTATGAAGCCGTTGACATCTGTGTGATTGAAGCAGTACTGAACATTCTCAGGCTCATCAAAGGGCCCGCCGTGGCAAACCACGATGATGTCAGGATTAACGGAACGTGCTGCCTCAAGCATCTTCTGGGTCTTTTCGCATGCCTCTTCAAGGGCTAATGCATAACCGGCACCTATAGTTCCGCCAAGTGTCAGTCCGACATGAGCGCCGATAAGATCTGCTCCTGCATCAGCCATTGCCTTGGCCTCTTCTTCATTAAATGCATAAACTGCGGTGAATACGTCTTTCTTATTGCACTTTCTAACCAGTTCAACTTCTTCGGGGTATCCAAGATGGGTCGAGTCAATCTGCTTGCGGAATATGCCGTCATATAAGCCCGTTGTAGGAACATTTGTTATGCCGCTGAAACCCATGTCCATCATAATGTCAATCAGCCTGTCAATATCACGATACGGATCTGCTGCTCCGATACCGCCAATCAGCGGTGTGTCCTTGATAACCTTGAGCAGGTGTTCACCAAGCGCCAATGTCATTCCGTTGGAATCTCCATATGCCAGATATCCTGATAATGATCCGTGTCCATCCATACGGAAGGGGCCGGTGTTATATCCCATAATTAAATCTATCTTGGCCTGGTCCGCAATTTTAGCTACTAAGCCTATTCCGGCCCCGCCAATAATAATGGGTTTTTTTGCTTCGATCTTTGCGCGAAGCCTTTCCAGGATCTCTTTTCTTGTAAATTGACGTACCATAT
>DCTS01000033.1 GCA_002329645.1 Lachnoclostridium sp. UBA1434
TGCGCCCACAGCAACAGCAAATATCACAGCAAAACCTCTGACCATTACAGGCAGCTTTACCGTCAATGACAGGCAGTATAACGGAACGGTAAATGCTGAAATAGATACAAACGACCTTGATTTGAGCGGCGTTATCGGAAGTGATGCGGTCAGCCTGAATGCCGGTGCGGCCTTTAGTGATGCAAATGCGGGTACAGGCAAGACAGTCACCCTGACCGGCTCGACTCTGACGGGTACCGATGCGTCCAACTACGTTCTCGACCTTACCGGAGCCCCTACGGCAACGGCAAATATAACTAAAGTAACTGGATTGCAGGCTCCCGCAGCACCGACGCTTCAAAGTAAGACGAGCACCAGTGTTACCCTGACGCCAAACGAACAGCAGGAGTTCTCAATGGATAACGGAACCACCTGGCAGACGAGCAATGTCTTTACCGGACTGGCGCCATCCACAGAATACAGCTTTATCGCACGTATTAAGGAAGACATAAACCACGAAGCCTCACCTGCCAGTGCGGCGCTGAGTGTAACGACAGACGCCTCGTCATCTACCGGTGACGACAACACGCCGCCGGAAATCATTACACCAACGCCAACGCCTACACCAACGCCCACACCGACGCCAACGCCTACACCATCGCCAACTCCGACACCCATACTGATAACAATGCCAACTCCGACACCTACACCGGAACCGGCTCAGAATATTCGTCAGATTAATGTGAATGGAGTTAGTAAAAACTCAACAAAAACAGTGACTGCTGTTGATGTTGTGCGTGAAACGAGGGATGACAAGATAATAGATACTGTTGCTTTAGACCGGGACAAGATGGAGAAGCTTATTCAAAGGGTACAAGAACAGAAACAGAATAAGATCCAGATTGAAATGGACGGACCGGAGGATAAAGCTGATGTAATTGAGTTTTCTATTGATAAAGATGCTGTCAGACTGCTTTCAGATAATGAAGTCGCTCTTGAAGTAAAGACAGAAGCGGTCAGTATTGAGATACCGAAGGAGTCTATTCAGGCGATTGCTGAGGATGGAAAGGATTTATTCTTCCGGGTAACTCCTATAAATAACAACGAAGAGAAATCAGCAGCAATTGAAAATGCCATTACAGCCCAAGTCGTTCAAACTGCAGCCGGAAGCAGTGAAGTTATTACGCTTGGAACTCCTATGATGATAGAAACCAATTATCAAGGATACCCGACAAAGCTTGTCTTCTCTCTGAAAGATATTGATATCCCGGAGGATGAAAAGGAGCGTGCCCAGTTCTTAAGCGGCTTAGGTGTATATATCAATCATAGTGACGGAGAACAGGAGTTCATACGAGGTAAAATTATATACGATTCTTACGGTGACCCGGTTGGAATTGAGATTGAGATAAGCAAGTTCAGTACCTTCACCTTTGTGAACATTATAAACGAAGCACCTGTCGCCTCCGACCTTACAATAACAGGGAAAGCGGAACAGGGTAAAAAATTAACTGTTTCCTATACCTATTATGATAAAGATCAGGATGAGGAAGGCAAGAGCGTGATTTCATGGTACAGGGCAGACAATTTGAATGGGAAGAATAAGAAGCTGATAGCTAAAGGATCATTGAAATATAAGATTACAAAGGCGGATCAGGGTAAGTATCTCATCGTTGAGATTACTCCGGTTGCGGCAACCGGTAAGCGTAAAGGTACGATCATATCAGCTTATGTCAAGGTAGCAGCAAACAAAGCTCCGAAGGCAACAGGTTTAAAGATAACCGGTAAAACAGTAGTCGGCAGCAAGTTAACAGTAAAATACACCTATCAGGATGCTGAGTCAGATAAAGAGGGTAAAACAACCATCCAGTGGTATCGTGCAGACGGTCCTGACGGAGCGAACAAGCAGAAGATAAAGAATGCGAATAAGAGCACATATACTCTGACAAAAGCTGATCTGGGTAAAAACATTTTAGTTGAGATTACACCGGTTGCGGAAACGGGAAATAAGACCGGAGCCAAGGCAACCGTCGCTACTAAAACCGTTATAGCCAAATCCACAGACTCGAAATAGAAGACTGCATAGATTGTGTCAGGGGGACGTGTGTCAGGGGTGTGTGTCAGGGGGACGGAGTTGTTGACACACAAGTGTCATGTGTGTCAACAACTCCGTCCCCCTGACACACGTCCCCCTGACACACGTCCCCTTGCCACATGTCACCCTTGTCACAAACTCCCCTTTATAGTACAATAGCTATTATCTGTTAACTTATCCTGGGGGACACATATGAAAAAACGCGAAACAAGCAGCATTGTTAGTAAATTTCGGAACACATTTATTGGAGATCGTAAATTCTATACCACAGTATTAATGCTGGTGCTCCCAATTATTGTGCAGAATACTATTTCAAACTTTGTGAATCTGCTAGACAACATCATGATAGGGCGGGTCGGAACAGCTCAGATGTCGGGTGTTTCAATTGCTAACCAGCTTATATTTGTATATAATCTGACTATTTTTGGGGGACTTTCAGGCGCAGGTATATTCGGTGCACAGTTTTTTGGCGCAGGAGATCATAAGGGCTTACGTAATACTGTGAGGTTTAAGCTCTGGACAGTTGCTGTCGTTTTAGCAATTGCAGTTACTGTATTCCTGACCAGTGGAGAACAGTTGATTTCCTTGTATCTGACCGGTGACGGAGATGCTGCTGAGAGAGCAGCCATACTCGATTATGGCAGGCGTTATCTATCAATTATGTTATGGGGACTATTACCCTTCTCCCTGTCACAGACATACGGCGGAACACTTCGTGAGACGGGAGAGACCCTGCTTCCGATGAAGTCCAGCCTTGCGGGTGTGTTTACTAACCTTTGCCTTAACTATGTATTGATCTACGGAAAGCTTGGCTTTCCAGCCTTAGGGGTTGAAGGTGCAGCTATCGCAACTGTTATAGCACGTGTTGTGGAGCTTGCTATTCTTATTGTGTATACCCATAAGCATTCAGAAAAGTTCCTGTTTATTAGAGGGCTATATAAAACAGTAAAAATTCCTAAAGCTCTTACTGTTAAAATAATAAGAAAGGGATCACCTCTTCTGGTGAATGAGCTGTTATGGTCATTGGGTATGACAACTTTGGTACAGATATTCTCCACCCGCGGTTTAAATGTGGTTCCGGCTCTCAACATATCCAATACCATAACGAATTTATTCAATGTTGTCTTCATATCCATGGGTTCCGCGGTAGCAGTTATGGTTGGTCAGGCGCTCGGAGCTAACGATATACCACGTGCAAAGCAAACCGCATGGAGGCTTATGTTTTTTAACGCCTGTATCTGTATTGCAGTGGGAGGAGTGATTATTGCCCTGTCACCGGTCCTTCCGTACATATACAATACCACCGATGTTGTGCGTAAGCTGGCTACCCGTTTTATGCAGACAAGTGCCATGTATATGGCGGTTAATGCAGTGACTCACTGCACATACTTCACATTACGTTCGGGAGGTAAAACCTTTGTAACATTTCTTTTTGACAGCGCCTATACATGGGTGGTGTTTGTACCTTTTACCTATATACTAACACACTTTACATCGTTAAATATTTTGATATTATATCCGTTATGCTATTTTGCAGACCTTCTAAAGTGTATCATAGGTATAATAGTCGTTAAAAGCGGGCATTGGGCGCAGAATATGGTTTCGGATGCATCTTCCAATGAGCGTATCGGGAGTTAACGGCGCAAGCGCAGCGCTCCTTGAGGTGAGGGCTGATAATATTAAGACATTGGATATATATAAACGGATGGGATATGGAATCGTTAAGGAGCAGGCAGTATTGGAATATTCAATAACTGAATAACTGAATAACAATAAGCTATATAAATTAAATTCCTGTAGATGGCGGAACCTGTTATACATAATGGGTATCCGCCATATAATTCTGCTATGCTGCGCTTTCTGTGGAATTACTTAGGAAAATATTGAATAATCAGGCATAATAATGTATTATTGTATAAAATGAAAATGATTAAAAATTAGCAATTCCAATGGGAGTAAGGCATATGAAAACAGATGATATTGGCGGAAAAGAAGCATCCGGCAAGATAACCTTAATATTTACTTTGATGGCTTTCCTGTTGTCTTTGTATATAGCAATTTCAGCTCTTACACCTCCGAAGGCAAAGCCTGATGATGCACCTGTTACAGAGTTCTCAGCCCACAGAGCATATCAGCATCTTCAGGTCATAGCAAAAGATATACATCATACAGGAACAGCCAATAATGAAGCTGTCAGAAAATATATAATGAAAACATTGAAGGATATAGGCCTGGAACCTTCTGTTCAGAGCAGACAATTTTCCGGGGTTGAGCATTGGGGGAACCTTCAAGTACATAATATCATTTNNAGTGCAGACAGTGCAGACAGTGCAGACAGTGCAAACAGTACAATTATGCTAGTCGCACATTATGATACAATGCCCACCGGACAGGGTGCGATGGATGATGGATCCGGTGTGGTTACATTGATTGAAACAGCCAGAGCGCTTCAGGCAGGGGAACCGCTTAATAATGATGTGATCCTGTTATTTACCGATGGAGAAGAACCGGGTCTGCTGGGCGCCCAGGCATTTGTCGAGGATAATCAGGAGCTGGTTGAAGAAGTTGACCTAATTGTTAATTTTGACGCAGGCGGGTCCGATGGGCCTGCTGTGTTGACGGAGACAAGCGCAGGCAATTCATACATGGTTAGACGCCTGTTAAGCAGCGTTTCCGAAAAAACCGCATTTTCATCCCTGGCGGACTTATCTGAATTCTTCCCATCCAATACCGATATTAGGATTCTTGAAAAGACAGGTATAAGATATCTGAATATAATTGTCAGTATGCATAAGGAGAGGATTCATACACCCAAGGATAATGTTGAGAATTTCAGCATAAATACTTTGCAGCAGCAGGGAAATTATGCTTTGGGAATATGCAGGGGATTTGGCAGCTTAAGGGATCTGTCTTCTGAATTTGAAAGCAGTAAGGATAGTGTTTTCTTCCCCGTATCAAATTGGTTTACAGTTGTCTATGATCAGAATTTGGGCGTTTCCCTTTCGATACTGGCCGCGGCAATCTATATTGTCATAACCTTTGCCGGTTTGCGATCAAAAAGGCTTTCACTTAAAAATACAATTATTGGGTTAACTGTTTTTCTTACAGGCATCGTGAGTGCAGGAGCAATATCATTTACTGTCATAGGTTTAGCAAGACTTGCCTTTAAATCGCGCATTGACGGGTTCTTTAAGCATGAGTTGTTCACAATAGGTTCTGAGTATGCAAACATATTGATTATCGGGCTTGTAATTTTCGCATTTTCCATAATGTCTTATGCTTCTTATCGGTTTATGAAGAAAAAGCCCTTTATGGATTTTTTCACAGGGGCAATGCTTGTTTGGTGCATTGGCGCTGTGGTTACCGCACTGCTCTTGCCGGGACTTGGCTATATGCTTGTCTGGCCGTTTATCTTTACCTTGTTTGTCCAGGGCTATCATGTTTTTTTCAACAAAGGCAAATACGAAGGAACAGCTCATATTATTTCAATATTTTTATTGATTGTTCCGCCTTTTACGCTTTTCTTTCCTGTAGCTTATATTTCATCTTCAATAGGATTGGATAAGGCGCCTCTCATCATCATGATGGCAGCGCTGCCATTTGGAATCATTGCACCATATCTTCTTGATAAACTTGGTAAACATAACAGGCTGGTCCATATCTGCACAGGAATTACAGGAATTGTACTGTCATTATCGGGGATTGCAGGTTTTGCTATCTGGTATAAGGGGTGATTTTATAATTGAGTCCCTGATAAAGCCCATGCTCAGTCATGTAACGGTGCAGACCATTTAGAACATGTCGTTTGTAAGCGCTCCATTTGGGAGCGACCAGATTTTTATGATTACCATCTCCGGTCACTCTGTGAATGACCATTTCCTGAGGCATCCGGGTTATGGCATCTGCTACCCATCTAATATATGTCGCTTCATCTAACAGAGGGAACGNNAACGGCTCATCCAGATATTCTTTATACAATAGACTGTCCTTCAATATGTGCAGCATTGACATTTTGACGCCGCTTATGGGTTGATTTGCTATATAATCGATTGTAGTCATAAAATCATCATAAGTCTCACCCATAAGTCCGACTATCAGATGTATAATTATGGGAATGCCGACTTGATTAAGGCGTTCAACAGTATCTTCGTAAACGGACAGGTCATATCCTCTGTGAAAGAGATCAGCAGTTTTCTGATGGATTGTCTGCAGCCCCAGTTCAATCCACAGAGGCTTAATTTCAGATAGGCGGCAAAGCTCTTTTATCAATGTATTAGAGAGACAATCCGGCCTTGTACCAATGGAAAGGCCTGCAACTCTTTCATCTGCAAGAATTTCTTCATACAAAGGTATCAATAGATTAACCGGTCCATAGGTGTTGGTGAAGGATTGCAAATATGCAATGTATTTATTTGAGCTGCTTTTTAAGCTTACCATCTGAATGGCTGAAGCAATTTTTTCGCGAATACTCATAGGCCCTGAAATGGAAAAATCCCCTGAACCTCTTGCCGAACAAAAGGTACAGCCGCCTACGCCTTTGGTACCATCTCTGGTCGGACAGGTACAGCCAATATCAAGAGATATTTTATATACCTTACTTCCGAAAATCTGCCGATAGTATTGATTTGCAGAATAGTATGTTTTTTGGTCCGGCCATATTTTCATATTGTGATTCTCCAAAATATAAAGAAGCTATTATATGTATCCGTAATACCATAACACATTTTTCTAAGATTTTAAACGATATATTAACACATTATTCTGTAAAAATTTAATGCGAATTTGCATATTTTTCTTACTGTTGACAAGCAATTTTATTGAAAAGTAATTTTATTGATACTTATTGTGATTCTGCGAGCAAATTGTTACAATAAAAGAGGCTTATATAAAAATTACATCAAACATACATAATGCGTCGGGATATTGGATACATGTTAAGGAAATAAATATAATGGCAATGAAATAAATATAATGGCAAGGAAATAAATATAATGGCAAGGAGTTGTCAGATATGAATAATATTAAACACAGCAAACCATGGGATTCGGATCAGATTACAAGAGATTACTTCGACTCATTATTAGTTGAAATGAGGCATATCGATGCTGTTATACCTTCAACAAAGCTTGAGCTGTATGGGGAGACATTTGATACGCCTATAATGATGGCAGCTCTGTCACATTTGCATAATGTACGGGAGAACGGAATGGTTGAAATGGCCAAAGGCGCCCTTGCTGCAAATGCCGTTAATTGGGCAGGTATGGGTGACGAGGCGGAGATAGCTGCTATAACGGCAACCGGCGCCCGTACCATTAGTATTATTAAACCCTATGCCGACAATGAATATATTTCCCGGAGAATTGAGCATGCTGAGCGCTGCGGTGTTCTGGCTGTGGGTATGGATGTAGACCATGCTTTTGGAGGAAACGGCAAATATGATGTAGTTTTGGGTGAGAAGATGAAGCCCAAGTCCTTAGCGGAGCTTAAGGAATTCATAAAATCCACGAAGCTGCCTTTTATAATAAAAGGCGTTCTGAGTGAGCAGGATGCTTATAAAGCTTTAGAAGCCGGAGCTAAAGGAATAGTTGTTTCTCATCATCACGGAATTATGAACTATGCAGTTCCTCCGCTATACATATTACCGAAGATAGTTAAAGTAATCAATCATCAGATACCTGTCTTTGTTGACTGCGGCATTGTAAGCGGAATGGATGTATTTAAAGCTCTTGCTTTGGGTGCCGATGCGGTTTCTGTCGGCAGAGCGATTATGGAGCCGCTGAAAATTAATGGTTCAGAGGGAGTAAAGGATCAGATCATTAAAATGACTGAAGAATTGGCCGGGGTAATGGCAAGGACTTGTTCTGTAGACTTAAAAAGCATCGACCCGTCGGTAATACAGTATAGAAAAGGATGGTAATAAAGCTATAATAATGTATGGAAAGACGGCCGGTAATAAACTGTTATAATGCATGGAAAGACGGCGGGTAATTAACAAGAATAATAATGCGATAAAATTTACAGTGCTAATATTGATTATATCAAAATTTAGAGAGAAGGAGAGTATTGATGTATTTAATACGAAATACATCATACAAGAGATGATATGAGAATTGGCGGAGGAATTGAAAAACCTTACAGTAATCCGGATGAATGGTATAAGTTAGTTAGCGAACTGGGATACAGGGCAGTCCTGGCGCCGGTTGATTACCGCGCAAGCAGGGAAGAAAAGCAAGCCTACCTGCAATGTGTCCGGGAACATGATCTGGTAATCGGAGAGGTTGGCGTCTGGAAGAATGTTATCTCATTAGATAATGATGAGCGTAGGACAGCAATGGAATATAGCATAAATCAACTGGAACTGGCAGATGAGCTGGGTGCATACTGCTGTGTAAATATAACGGGAAGCAGAGGTGAAATCTGGGACGGCTTTTACAGAGATAATTATTCGAAGGATACCTATGCATTGGTAATTGATTCTATAAGGGAGATAATTGACGCCGTAAAACCAAAGCGAACCTTTTATACGATAGAGACCATGCCCTGGATGGTGCCAGATTCACCTGATGAATATCTTCAGCTGATACAGGATGTGGACAGGAAGGCCTTTGGAGTTCACCTGGACTTCGTAAATATGATTAATTGTCCCAAAAGATATCTGTTCTGTGATGAATTCATAGAGGAATGCTTTACTAAGCTTGGTCCGCATATTAAAAGCATACATGGCAAGGATGTAATTATGGAAAATGCCTATACTACATTAATCCATGAAACCATGCCGGGAAAAGGAATAATTAATTACCAAAAGGTTGCCGTACTATGTGAGTCGCTTGGGCCTGATACATCATTATTTGTTGAGCATTTGCCTAACTTTGAAAGCTATATGAAGGCAGCTTCTTATGTAAGAGAACAGGCTGCTTTAGCCGGAGTGAAAACGGCTTAACCGGTATTAATGTAAAATAACATAAAACCAATAATATAAAAAAACCGGAAGAAACTCATAAGGTCTGTTTCTTCCGGTTTTATAATTATAATTCTATATTTTCATTAGGCGATGCGAAGGGACCGGGGATAACCTGAGTACCGCGATGGTTTCCGGAGTAGTCTGCGTCAAAGCGTATCGGTGTTCCGTCCGCACTCTCAAAATACTGTTCCGGCTCAAAGGCCTTGCCGAGAATTTCGGTATTGATCATCCTGGTACTGAAATCCTTGATATAATCATATATATTTGTGTTCAGATAATACTTACCGTCTTTTTCCTCCAGTTCAATCTTAAGCTCCTGATCATTTTCAGCCGACAGGCCGTTCACTTCATTTTTCCATGGTTTTGCGCCCTTCAGATATACATTTCCTTCGCTCCAGACAGGAAGATTACCAAAATGGGCAGGCGCCAAAGCCATCATGTCCGGATGCCTTGAAAAATCAAACTGCGCAATCCACTCATCATAGGTTGGGTACTCATCGAATACATGGGTGCCGACAGTTCTGTTTTCCCGCACTTCATTCTTCTCCTCAGGATCCCTATAGGTCACATAATCATCAGAAGGCCATTTCTGGACGAAAATGTTGTTGTAGAAACGATTGTCACCGTGAAGAATGGTCATAAAGCCCATCACTTCCGTACGGTGCGGTATGTGATACGGTGTATAGCGTGGACCTGTCCCATCTCCGACACTGGTAAATGCACCGCAGATAAGGTTGTGAACCATAGCAACACCTTGAGTTGCAAAACGCAGGCTGACGTCTGAGAGCAGGATGTTGTTATCGATTAGTGTCGGGCCATGGCTGACTTCAACAAACAAATCCTGAGACATCATGCCTCCCTTGAGATTCTTGGCATAAGCCGGCCGCTGATTATCATGAAGAAGGTTCTGAGTGATGCGTGTGCCCTGGGCTTCCCAGTCGCACCAGATTCCCATTGTGCAATGGTGGACATGGTTGCGGCGTATAAGCACATCAATGGCCGCATGCATCTTAATCCCGGAAATCTCCGCTCCGCCAAGCTCCATCATATTATTAATGTGGTGGATATGGTTGTCCTCAATGACACTGAACACACCGCCCATCCGGCCGATAATTCCGCCCTGTTCGCAATGGTGTATGTTGCAGCGGCGAACTATATGACTGCCGACGTTTTCCTTCAGCCAACCGTGATACTGGCCGCGGCAAACTGCATCGCGCTCCATCTGGGTGGGGCTCTTTACATGTTTATATGTGAAGTAATGCTCGTTGTCAGGATCAAGATATTTGCCAAGAGAAATGCCGGCACATTTGCTGTTGGAGATATCACAGTCCTCGATGATCCAGCCCTTGCTCCAGTGGGGTCCTATCATGCCGTCCTGAAAGGCTGCAGGCGGCGCCCAGGTTGTAGCTGCCTTGTCGATTTTAAACCCACTGACCGTAATATATCCGATACCTGTTTTGGAGGGCATAAAGCATCTGCGGCGTACATTGATTTCTACATTTTCCTTATTGGGATCCATGCCCTGGAAATTGGCATAAATAATTGTCTCATCTGAGTCCTTATCCTGTTCGGTATACCACTTATAGATAGAATCTTCCGGTACCCAACTGTATTCATAGACCTCGCCTTTGAGGCACTCTTCCAAGGTCACGGCTTCATACATCGCCTTGTTATTTAAGTATACACAGCCGGTATGCTTATTAGGTACAGCAAAATACCAGTCTCCATATACGATAGTAGTATATGGGTTGTATTCTCCGAAAACACTGTTGGCAATCCGGCATACCCAGACATTTTCCTTATAATGCTGCCAGGTCTTAATCTGTTCCGCACCGGTAATCACAGCGCCAAGAGGTGTTGTACTGATATAAGTAATACGGGCATCTTCTGTACCGGCATTAACCGGGTCTACATATTCCCGGTAAATCCCCGGCGCTACCAACACTTCATCACCGGGAAGGGCAAGCTTCGCAGCTTCATTAATTCGTCTGAACGGTCTCTCGACTGAGCCGTTGCCGTCTCTTGCTGCATTCACATTTACATAGTATTTCATAATGGACCCCCTTTGCTGGGAAAGATAATTGGATACTGCTTCCTATATGCAATTATATAGCCCGAATTAATAAATTTCAACTTATTCCGGGGCTGTTAAGTATTGTGATTTGCGGAACAAATTGCTAAAATGAAAGCATCTGATGTAAATAAGTTTAGGATATACATGCAGTAAATTAGTTAAGGGTATACATGCAGCAAATTAGCTAATGGTGTACATGCAGCAAAAGCCGTTAACCGGAGTGGGACATGGTACGGACTCAAGTTTGAAATATAACGCTGGATATGATGAAAGGGGCTCCGAAATGATTATTCGTGAAGTAAGCATCAACGATGCAGATGCATTATCTGAAATATATAAATATTACGTAGATAATTTTTCTTATTCATTTGAGTATGCTGCGCCATCTGCCGGAGAGTTTGCAGGAAGGATAAAGGAAATCTCAGAGAAATTCCCTTTCTTTGTTTGCGAGGATAAGGGTGAAATAATCGGATATGCTTATGCACATAAATTTCGGGAGCGTAAAGCATACCAGTGGGTATGTGAAACTTCTGTTTATGTAAAGAATAATTGTACACAAAAGGGTGTGGGCAAATTATTATATGATAGTCTAATTCCGGCCTTGAAGGAACAGGGATTTGTAAAGGCAATTGCGGTTCTTGGCTGCCCCAATGAAGGAAGTGAAGCCTTCCATCGGAAAATGGGCTTTTCATTGGCGTCAACATTGCCGGGCATAGGGTTTAAGCACGGTTCATGGCATGATATAAAATATTACGTTTTAGAACTCAACAAATATCAGAATGATATGCCGGAACCGCTGGAATACCATGAAATAAAGCATAAACTAAGTCAAACTACTTTTTAAGGAGGGCTATATTATGAAAAACAATTATTCGGGAAGTTCAAGACAAATTCTGATCATCGGAAGCGGAACGGCAGGGCTGTCGGCAGCAAAGGCAGCCAGAGCCCAGGACCCGGAGGCTGTAATAACTATGTTTAGTGAGGATAATCGGCTGCCGTATTACAGGCTTCGCCTGTGTGATTACATTGGAAAGAGCGAGGATTATAACGGACTGGAAATAAGTAATAAGGAATGGTTTGAGAAAAACAGGATTCAGGTAGAGTTATCATCAAGGGTTACATCAATAGATACTCTTGCCAGGACAATCATCGCAAATGATAAAGAGTACAGCTATGACAGCTTAGTACTGGCTACCGGAAGCACACCGATTATGCCTCCCTTTAAGGGTAAGGAGCTTATGGGTGTCCACACTATATGGACCTGTGAGAACATTGCAGCAATTAACAGAAGCCTTCAGGATGCCAAGAAGGCAGTTGTTATCGGCGGAGGGTTACTAGGATTGGAGGCTGCTCATAAAATATCCGAAATGGGGATTGATGTAACATTGATTGAAGGTATGCCAAGACTTCTTCCCAAACAACTGGACGAAGAAGGCTCAGCAATATTCAGAGATAAGGTACAGAGCCTGGGGATATCGGTAATCTGCGGGAAATCCGTAGCAGGGTTTGAAGGGGATAATAACGGACATGTTGCACTTTTGCGAATGGCCGATGATGAGCTCCTTGATGCGGATATTGTTATTGTAACGGTTGGCGTTGCGCCGAACACTGCCCTTATCCAAAGCAGCGGTATGAGTATGAACCGATTTATTAATGTTAATGAGAAAATGGAAACAAGCATCAAGGATATATACGCGGCAGGAGACGTTGCAAGCATCAACGGCAGATGGTTCGGACAATGGTTAGTAGCCGGTAAACAGGGACAGATTGCGGGAACCAATGCCGCGGGAGGCAATGATGTCTACAAAACCACGGATGTTCCTTATATACTTGCAACCATGGGAACAAGAGTAGTATGCTCTGGTAATACAGGTGCTGCTCAATCGAATAATTCCGAAGGTACTTATGAAACAGACCAAAGGATTGACAAGGAAAGGTTTTCTTATTCCAGGCTTGTATTCCGTAACGGGTTGTTTGTTGGATATATACTTGTCGGTGAGCCGGCAAAGTCATACAATAAGCTTCAGTCACTAATCAAGACAGATGCAGGCGCCGGGACCATTAATAATATTCTGTATAACACGAATGATAAGTAATATTATTAGAGCATTCATTTCAGGCAGCTTGGATTCGAGCTTAAAGAGGATATAAGATGGATTCGATAATTTTAACAGACTGCACTCTTTGCCCAAGGGAATGTCATGCGGACAGAACAGCCGGAAGAAAAGGCTTCTGCAAGGCTTCCGATGAATTAGTAGTGGCACGGGCGGCGCTCCATATGTGGGAGGAGCCTTGCATATCAGGTGAAGAAGGCTCCGGCACTGTATTTTTCTCAGGTTGTGCCCTGGGTTGCGTATATTGTCAGAACAGCAGTATAACGAAAGGCCTGGCGGGAAAGAAAATTACAATAGAAAGACTGGCAGAGATTTTCCTGGAGCTTCAGGGCAAGGGAGCCAATAACATCAATCTGGTTACACCAGGTCATTATGTCCCGCATATTATAGAGGCCTTAGACATTTCACACAAGAAGGGGCTTACTCTTCCTGTTGTATATAATTGCAGCGGATATGAGAAGGTTTCTGCCTTAAAGCTTCTTGAGGGATATGTTGATATATATTTGCCTGATTTAAAATACATGTCTGACGAGCCGGCCGGGAAGTACTCAGGCTGCAAGGATTATTTTGAGATTGCTGCCAGGGCAATAGAAGAAATGGTCAGACAGGCAGGTAAAGCAAGCTTTGATGAGAGGGGCATAATGCAAAAGGGTGTGATAGTAAGGCACCTGACATTGCCGGGTTATCTTGAGGACTCAAAAAGAATAATAAAATACCTGTATGATACCTACGGAGATAAGATATATATCAGTATAATGAATCAATACACTCCGATAACAGCAAACATGGTATACCCGGAGCTTAACAGAAGGATAACAAAAAGAGAATATGAAGAGCTTGTTGATTATGCAATAGGAATCGGAGTAGAGAACGGATTTATACAGGAGGGGGAGACGGCATTGGAAAGTTTTATTCCGGAGTTTGATGGAGAAGGAGTATAATAACCTTGATATTCGAGATATGCAACTGCCGGCTGACAATGTAATCATTCGCAGTATTAGAAGGCAGAGGGCAGGGGATATCGCGGAACCTGGCAGTGCTGCTGCATAATAATGGATCAAATATATAATTGGCTGCAATGCTGCAGCTACCTTCAAATCCGGGAATTTTGACCGTGTCCGGTTAGCTGCTTTAGCTAAGACAGATCATTTAATTAAATGAATTAATATAAAATGGGGAGAACAAAGATGAGGATTGCATGTGTTTCGGCATCTAATAGTAAGTTGGATGAGGAAAAAAGTGCTTCTGTCAGGGTATGTAAAATAATTAAGGAAATTATTCTTAAGGAAGCGAAAGAAAATATCCAGGTGGAAATTATTGCTTTGAAGGACTATAATATAAAATCATGTATTTTATGCGGAGCATGTTATTCCAATGGAGTATGCATTTATGATGAGGAGTTTAATAAACTGCTGAAAGCTTTAGAAGCTGTGCAGGGTATGTTTTTGGTAGTACCTCATTATTCGCCTATACCATCAAAATTACTGATGATTTTTGAGAAGATTAATGAAATTACATATGCAGGTTGGATTAATAATCCGGGTTATCAATCCCCGTTTAATAATTTACGAGTTGGTATAATAGGCCATGGCGGAATGGTTGATAATGAAGCTAATATAAAGTATTATCATGATAATCTTGTTACACCGGTAGCTAATACTTTGAAAGCTCTTTCCTTTCTTATAGTGCAGCCAAATAATGAATATCAGAACGGGGTTGCCTTTGGCTTAAAGGATGATACCTGCTTAAGGAAGTCTGAGAACTCTATTTTTCCTGATATCATTCATGATTGGGAGATGATTGAGGAAAGAATAAAACCCTTAATTATTAAGGGAATAAGAGAAATGAACATAAATATGTAACTTTTACTTGATTAAACAATAATGAACATATCCCATGGACGCAGACTTCAATAATGACCACTCAATACAAGGATACAACAATCAAGAAAATTACGATGTCGCTTGAACTTTATACTCGCAGAGGATATACAGGTAAATCCTGGCCAATGTAATATAAAATAACTACGAAAGGTGGATATTATGAAACTATCATATGAACAGTTAAAGAAGATTTATTACGGAGCATATAAGATTTGCGAAACTGAGGATGGATATTTACAATCCTTTCAGTATACGCAACAGCAGATGCAGTATTTTAAGGAAACCAGTGAATTCTGGTATGACCGGTGTACGGCTTCCAGTGCAAAAACATTAGAGTTTAGTACAAAGGCAACTATATTTTCCTTCGAGTACAAAATCATTTGGATTGGGTCGGAGGACTCCATTGAGCTTGTAATAGACGGATTGATAACAAAAATATTTTACATAAAGGATTTGCAGAAAGAAGGGAAATTATCTTTTGAAATGCCTGCCGGGGAAAAGAAGGTCATGGTTTATCTGCCGGCTGATGCAACCATTCTGATTCGTAATTTTGAGATTGATGCGGACTTGCTTCCTGTGGAAAAGAAGGAGAAGGTTTTATGGATGGGAGATTCCATAACACAGGGGTTTGGTCCGTTGCGTTCGGCACATACCTACGTTAGTGTTGCAAATCGCCTGCTAAACTACGATATAATCAATCAGGGAATTGGCGGATACATATATGATAAAAACGTACTTGTTAAGATGGAAGGTTATTCTCCCGATAAAATTATCATCTCTTTGGGAACCAATCAATATGGAACAGAAAGTATGAAGGATATTGAGGAGTATTACGAGCGATTATCAGAGGTTTATGGTGATAAGCCGGTACTTTGTATCACACCAATCTGGAGAGGGGATTCACCTGATGGATTTGAGACACTTGCAAGGTTCTGCCAAAGGACGAAGGATATTTGTGCAAGGTATTCTAATATAACTGTAGTTGAAGGATTTAAGCTCGTGCCTCATTTACCGGAATATTTTCTGGACAATCTTCATCCCAATGCACTTGGCTCAGAAATCTATGGAAGGAATCTTGTGCTGGCAATAAAGGAAGTGAACTTCTGATTATTCGCAGGTTGCGGATTAATTCCTTACTCAAAATATTGCTTAACGAAGCAGCTTTGCCGTTACTTTCAGCGCTTTATAAATTATAAGCTATGCCAAAGGCTAAGTTGTTAATAAAACTAAGGAAAGGAAAAGGGTATGAGCGTATTTAATGTAATCGATCAAATACAAGAGCTATCCCCTTGTGCTGCCGTTAGATACAGAATAAAAAGAATACTTAAGCAAGAGATTGACCCGGAACTGTTTGATGAGTTCTATAGCAGCAAGTGGGTTGAATTGCTAAAAGCAAACCAGCTTGATGACGGCGGGTATGGGAGGTTTCATTCCCGAAACTCAAAAATAAAGCAGCAATTTCCTACAACAGAATTAGCTATTGATTCAATGAAAATGTTAGATATCCGACGTGGAAATTTTTTGGCAGATAAATTATGTGACTATATGGAAAAAGTCTTAAAGCGTGAAGTTGAGTGGCCGGACGGTTTTGAAAGAAATAAATGGTACAGACCCGCTCAACCTGTGTTTGTTGCATCCAAGCTCTCAATATTCGGCTCAAATTGCACGGAGTATATAGAGATATTTGATTGCTGGCATACTATTTTAAAAGAAGCATTTGCAGATGGTGAATATAACAAGGACAGGACAAACAGGATATCAAAGGAATTATTGGGTTGTGATATTGATGGAAGCTACATTGGACTCAACTCGATCTATCTCATTGAGTTATTTGGCAACATGCAGGCAGGAATAAGTGATGAATTGAAGCAAAGTTACCTAAAATGGCTGCATCATAATGGAAAGAATATTTGCTATACAAGTGTTATATTAGATCGAGGCTTCAATAACAATTTCTCTGATCTGTATAAGGTATATTTTCTTCTTTCCAAATTCCCTTGCTTCAAAATAGAATTTGAAGAAGAATTGAGCTGTCTGAAAGATAAAAGGGATCAAGATGGCTTTTGGAATTTCGGTAAGGATTTTTCATGTCAGAAATTATCCGATAATTGGAGAAGTCGGGATAAAATGAATATTGATCATACTATTATGGCTTTACTCATATTTGACAATAGTAAATATATGGTATAATGGCTTGTTCATTTTTAAACACCAAATGGTTTTATTCAACAAATTAATCAATAGAACGTAAGCTCTGCAAATATCTTGAACTTGCGATTGAACTTATAAGGCCAGGCGGAATAATAATTGGAGATAATGTGGTTAGAGTTAAAAAATATTTTGTATATTTACTCTTTCCAAATCTGAAATATGATTGACTAAAAACTTTAAAACATGAACAGTTGCCAGGGACTCTTCTTTATTCCTTTCTTTTATATATTGGGGCATCCTCCATAGCTCTATTTCAATTTTATCCATTTCCTGATGATCTACGAATAATTTTAACTTTTCCGAATAATCCTTCCATTTTTCTGTATATTCTATAGAAGATTTATATGCTTTATCCCAATCATTATCGGTTATATATTGCTCTATTTCATCGTTAAGCCTTCCCAGGTCATCAGATACCTTATTTAGGTAATTTAATGAAAATGCAATACTAATTACCATAATAATAAAAATTAATAAAGATATTACAACATTCTTCATGAGGATTATTTACCTTCCTTCTTAAGCTGATAGACAAAGTTTCCCTGCGAATCCAATAAAGCCAGAAAAATCTGATCAGCAGATGATATATTTTTTTTATTCAACTGCTTATTAAGCCAGGACTTATCTTTATTTATAAACTTCAAGTTTTTATCATTTACCCTGCCGTCAAGAATTAATGTGACAGGCAGCATATTTTGGCCGGGTTTTATATTCAGATCCTTTCTGGTGGCAGGTTCCAGTTCGCTCTTTGGTATTACAGTTATTTGGCCCCCTGTTTCCAGGATGGCGTATTCTATGTCATCAAGATTATAATAATCTTTCATACGTAATTCTTCCAACAAATCATTAAGATTAAGTCTGTTGCTTTTAAGTTCTTTGATATTGATTTTCCCTTTTTCAATTAATATACTGGGCCGTCCGCAAAAAATAAACCTGGCAGCTTCACTTTTTAGCTGCAGCGTAGAAATCAAGACCTGTAAAACCAATAAAGTTACTATTGGAATTACCCCATGAAACAGAGGTATACCTGTGTTTTGCATAGGCATTGCTGCCAGCTCCGAAATCATAAGAGCAATGACAAGTTCAAATGGCTGAAGCTGCCCAATTTGTCTCTTCCCCATAATTCGCATAATAAATACCACAACAAAATATAAAACTATAGCTCTGAATAATATAATTAACATAAAATCACTCCCTGAAATAATTATGGCATTAATGTCTATTATCTGATGTAAAAAGTATATTATACTTATTCAATGCCAGTTATTGTTCCACTTGACAAACGAAATCAGACAAACTAATATATATCAGAAGATATAGAACATATGATATAGAACATATGATATTAGACAAATATGAATAGCGCCTGTAATGCAACTGATCATGAACATATTACTGTCAGAAAGGAGATCGGAATGCCGCCAAAAGCAAAGTTTACCAGAGATGATATTATATTAGCCGCCCTGCAAATAGTCAGAGAGCAGGGATCAAAAGCAGTAACATCCAGAAATCTGGCGAAAAAACTGGGCAGTTCAGCCTGTCCCGTCTTTACAGTCTTTAAGAATATGGAAGAAGTAAATGATGAAGTGAGAAAGTCGGCAAAGGACTTATATAAGGGGTATGTAAGGGAAGGTCTCAAGCAGGAACCGGCATTCAAGGGCGCCGGCCTGGCATACATCAGGTTTGCCATAACAGAGCCTAAGCTTTTTCAGCTTCTGTTTATGCAAGAGCAGGCAGAACCGACTGATATAGAAAATACACTGCAATTAATTGATGAAAATTATGAAGATATTTTAAGATCAGTGCAGGAACCCTACGGTTTACCAATAGAAGAGGCTAAAAAACTATATCAGCATCTTTGGATTTATACCCATGGGATTGCTGCTTTGTGTGCAACTAAGGTATGCAGCTTTAGTGACACAGAGATTCAGACCATGATAACTGAGGTTTTTCTGAGTATTTATACGAAAATGAAAGGAAGTAAGCTTAATGATTCGGATTGATAATATATATAAATCCTATGGAAATAAAGAAAATGCATTTAAAGTATTGAAAGGAATTTCCTTTAGCGTTGAAAACGGAGATTTTGTAGTATTGTTAGGAGCTTCAGGCTCCGGGAAATCAACATTGCTTAATGTAATATCAGGATTGGAGCGTCCGGATAGCGGATCTGTTTTTTATGATGATATAGATATCAGTGAACTATCTGATGAGAAGGTAACCAGGTTTCGTAAGGAGAATATCGGTTTTATCTTTCAGCAGTATTATTTATTGCCTAATCTTAGTGTGGATAAGAATGTTAAAATGGGGGCGGATTTAGTAAATAATAAGGATTACAGGAGGGTGCTTGAGGCTGTCGGTCTGGGAGAAAAATGTAATAAATATCCTCATGAGCTTAGCGGCGGAGAACAGCAAAGAGTTTCTGTGGCAAGAGCTTTGGCTAAGAAGCCCAGGGTTTTATTTTTAGATGAACCCACCGGCGCATTAGATGAAGAAACCGGACGGCTGGTTCTGGATTACATATGTAAGCTTCAGAAGGAACTGCATTTTACCATCGTAATGGTTACGCATAACGCCAATATTGCAGATATGGCTAAAACTGTGATCCGTATGAACAGCGGACATATCGTGGAAACATATCATAATGAAACACAAAAGAATGCATATGAGATAGGATGGTAGGACAATGGTAGTTGGATTAAAAGACATTTTTAAATTGATTGGTATAATAATTATATCTGCATGTGCGNNGTGCGGTCTTTGTATGTACTCTTTTTATGAATTTCGATATAGATATAAAGGGAGTAAAGGATCAGCTTAATTCAGAGACAATGCTGGATTTATATAATGCAATGGTTATGTCAGGGAAAGTGGTTTGTTTATTATGCGGCGGCTGCCTTCTTCTGACATCTGTTGTTCTGCTCTGCTTCTATATTAAGCATTATATCGATACACATCGGAGAGAACTTGGAATTCTAAAAGCAATGGGATATTCAGATATTCGTATTGCCAGGGGATTTTGGGTATTTGGTTTTAGTGTGTTTATCGGTACCGCAATTGGATACGCCGGAGCTCATTGTACCATGCCATTATTTTATTCCACACAAAATAAGGATAATATAATTCCGGAGGTTATCTTTCATTTTCATCCGTCCTTAATGATTTGGCTGATCATCTTGCCGTCCCTGTTATTTGCGGTTTTATCCGTTCTATATGGTTATAAAAAAATGGGTACGCCGGTTCTTAATTTATTGAGGGGAAAGGATACACAAAAAGTAAAAACATTTAAAAAGGAATCTGATATTCCTTTTTTAAAGGAAATGAAGAAAAATACGATAAAGCAGCGCAAATCACTGGTCTTCTTTATTGCGTTTGCATCATTTTGCTACTCTGACATGATTCAGATGGCATGTAGTATGAATGAATTATCAAGTTTACTGATGGGCGTCATAATTATGATGATAGGCATAATTTTGGCTGCTGTCACGTTACTCTTAGCAGTCACGACGGTAGTCAAATCCAACAGGAAAACCGTTGCTATGATGAAAGTATTCGGTTACTCCATCGGAGAATGTACCGGAGCAGTATTATATGGTTACAGACCCATAGCATACATTGGGTTTGCGATTGGTACAGTGTATCAATATGCCCTGCTTAAAATTATGGTATCCATTGTATTCAAGGATGTAGCTAATATACCGGAGTATAATTTTGATGTGCCGGTATTCATTCTTACGCTGATTTCCTTTGCCGTTTTATATGAACTGATTATGTATTGGTATTCCCGGAAGATGAATAAAATATCAATCAAGGAAATCATGCTTGATTCAGATTGATACACAATTTATAACCAAGATAATATTTTGTCCGGCGGGGCCGGCAAATACCGGTAAATGAAAGACAAGTTGAAGCTGGGATAATTCTATAATTTGTTAAGGATTGAAAAAGTAATTTTACTTCGTTTATAGATGAGGTGTATAATGCTATTATGTGCTTAGGCTTGATCATCCTTAAATCATTGGTATGCGAAGCTATTATATCAGACGATTTACCGGAGCATGGTTATGGAAGATAGATAATATATCATTTTAATTTACTAGTTGGTGCAATCAAAGAAACGACGAAAAGACAGGAGAACTTAATATGACAATCCGGAAGATGAAACAAAAGATGGTAATTATTATTGTCCTCGTTACAGCAATGGTGTGGCCGATACCTGCTAAAGCCCAGGCATATTTTACAAAAGAGGAGCAGGAATATTTAGATAACAAAGGTCCTATTGAAGCGGTGTCCATTGATGGAGTGGCTCCGCTTCAATATTATGATTCAAATGGCCATATTAAAGGAATTTCAATAAATGTTTTAGATACCATATCCGATATGACCGGACTTACTTTTACATATCAGCTGTACAACACCATAGATGAGGTTATAAACTCGGGCGCCGATATAATGTTTGGAGTTATAGAAAAAAATAGTTTAGAAAATGTGCCTCTGTCTATACCATATTTGAAGACAGAATCGATACTGTATATTAATTCTTCTGTAAACCCGAATGAGTTGAAGAATAGAAGATATGCAGCAATAAAAGGTACCACCCTCCCTGAAGGAATAAAAGAAGATAATACGATTTATTTTAATTCACGAGAGGATTGCCTGAATGCGGTAAATAACGGAAAGGCTGATTACGGTTATGGAAATGCTTATTCGGTTGCTTATTATACGCTGCAAAATAACTATCGAAATATCATAACAGTTCCGGAAAAGAAAGAAGCCAGAGCGTATTGCATAGGTTTCCTTGACAATGATGAAATGCTGATTTCTATAATAAACAAAGCAATTTCCTCTATTGATGAAGCTCAAATGCGGATATTGTCTTTAAATGCAGCAACTGATATTGATAGAAAAATTACAATACCAATGATTATAAATGAGTACGGCATACAAATATTTGGAGCAACTTTTTTAATAATAGCAATATTGCTGTTTAGTATCGTTCGTAATGTCAGGGCAAAGAATGAAATGAAAATTCAATATGAAAGATACCAAATGCTCTCACAAACATCAAATGAATACTTATATGAGTATCATATTAAACAAAAGAACCTGGAGCTGTCCCAAAACTGTATTGAATTATTCGGAAATATAAACAACCTTAGCAAATTAACAGCTGAATTTAATAAAGCAATAATAAATCATGAAACTACTATACCAATAATAGAGTTACCCGTTGCTGATGGTACAAAGGGTATGTTTAAATCGGTTAATTCCTTTTTATACGATGATAAAGGAAGGGTTTATTCTATTATAGGAAAATTAATAGATATCCGGGAAGAAATGGCAGAGAAAAAGAATCTGATTAAAAGGTCAGAAACAGATGGTTTGACAGGCATATACAATGCAATCACTACAAGAAATCTTATCACGGAAAGAATAAATAGTGCCGGGTCAAATGAGACAGATGCTCTAATTATAATAGATTGCGATAAATATAAAGAAATTAACGATTCATATGGACATCTGCAAGGGGACAATGTCTTAATCGGCATAAGCGATGCTCTGACTAAGACATTCAGAGAAACGGATATTATAGGACGAATCGGAGGAGACGAGTTTTGTATATATATGAGAAACATTCCTTCTTCAGATTATGTTGCTTCAAGGTGTCAGAAGCTTCGGGCTTTAATTGGAGAATTAAACATGGGTATCAATGTTACTGTAAGTATAGGAATATCATTGCTGCAAGATAAGACATCATATGAAGATTTATTCCAAAAGGCTGACAAAGCATTATATGAGGCCAAGAATAAAGGCGGGAATCAAATTCGATTTTTTGAGTAGTGAAAAATAATCAAATTATTAAGGGTTTAAAGCATAGCTTATACTTTGTAACCTTCTCATTGCATTCTATTACTTTTAGTGACAGAATAATACCGAATAATAGAAGCTGATACATGCTGATAGAAGCTGATATAAGCTGATATAAGCNNTATAAGCTGATATAAGCTGATATATGCTGATAAAAGCTGATAGAAGTTGATAAAAAGCAAATAGAAAGCTGATAAAAAGCTGATAGAAGTTGATAAAAGTTGTTAGAAGCTTATACAAGGAGTGATTGTGTGCAAGATAACACACGGGGAAATGCTAAGGCGGCAAAGAACTGCTTTGTGGGAGAAGATAAGAGAATTAGAGCCGATAGACATAAGGTTGACAGTCAGAGCAAGATGGGGAATAATGCTGTTATGGACAATAATGAAGCTTGTAAATATATCAGGACATGCGGCGGATGCAATTATCATAAGGAAGGTTATGAAGCAGAACTAAACTCTAAGCAAAAGCTTGTGAGTAACCTGTTAAGTACCTACTGCAAGGTCGAGCCGATTATCGGAATGGAGAAGCCGGAGAATTATCGGAATAAGGTGCATGTTGTATTTGACCGTGATAAGAAAGGCAACCCGGTATCCGGCGTATATCAGGAGGGTACCCATCACGTCATACCGGTTGAAACATGCAGAATTCATAACAAGAAGGCGGACGAAATTATAGCCTCAATACGAGGAATGCTGAAATCCTTCAAGATAAAAATATATGATGAGGATTCGGGTTATGGCTTGCTTCGTCATGTCCTGATAAGGACAGGCTTTAGCAGCGGGGAGATTCTTGTAGTTTTAGTACTGTCATCTGCGATACTGCCTTCAAAGAATAATTTTGTCAAAGCCTTGCTTAAGCAGCATCCGGAGATAACCTCTATTGTTATTAATATAAATAATAAGAAAACCAGTATGGTTTTAGGTGATAAAGAACAGGTTATATACGGCAAAGGCTACATCACGGATATGCTATGCGGCAAAGCATTCAAGATATCTCCGAAGTCTTTTTATCAGGTGAACCCGGCTCAAACAGAGATATTATACAATAAAGCAATAGAGTATGCTGATCTTACCGGAAATGAAACGGTAATAGACGCCTACTGCGGTATCGGAACGATAGGTATAGTTGCGGCAGATTTTGCAAAGGAAGTCATCGGAGTTGAGCTTAACAAGGAAGCGGTAAAGGATGCAATTAGCAATGCAAAGCTGAACAATACCTCAAACATCTTCTTCTATAATGCCGATGCAAGTGATTTCATGAGCCGGACAGCTGCGGAAAAAAGGAACTTCGATGTTGTCTTTCTTGATCCTCCAAGAGCTGGAAGTACGGAGAAATTCTTAGATTCATTAACCAAATTAGATCCGAAAAGAGTGGTCTATATATCCTGCAATCCGATAACTCTTGAAAGAGATCTTAAATACCTGACAAAAAAGGGATATCAGGTAAACAAGATACAACCTGTTGATATGTTCCCGTGGACTGAGCACGTGGAGTGCGTGACATTGATGTCGAGGGTAAAA
>DCTS01000091.1 GCA_002329645.1 Lachnoclostridium sp. UBA1434
ACTTTCTCGTCCATTTTATACCCTATGTCCTTTACTAAAATATGAGGATGCCCCTTAACAATGTCAGGACATCCTCATTATTCACCTATTGCTTACGGAGCAACACTGTTTCTTAAGTTGTCCAGTTCTTCAGTTGTCATACCGATTGCCGTACTTACCTTAATTTCTCCGTTAACTACCTTGGTTTCAATATCCTCTATCTGCTGCTTTTANNCACGTCGTTCTTAGCAAGTCCTACGCCGCCTTCTGCTATTCCAAGGCTTTCTGCTTCTCCCATCTTAAGCTGGCCCTTTAAATCCAGGTCGATTGCCCTGAAGATGGCGTCTCCTACATTCTTAAGCATTGATGTTGCAATCTTCTGAGCCGTCTTTGTGTCCCCATTAGCAGCATAACCTGCAGACTGGTCGGAGTCAACACCAATAACATATTTGTCAGCCTCTACTGCTGCTTCGATAGTGCCAAGTCCGGTAGGTCCCGCAGCCGGGAATATTACTTCACAGCCCTGGTCGCATAATACAATACCATGCTCCTTACCCTTTGCCGGATCGTAATAATCGGCGGTATATGTGGCAATAACCTTAGCGTTCGAATTGACTGCAAGGGCGCCCTCAATAAAGCCTACAAGGAAATCGTTAATGGGAGGAATATCCATTCCGCCTACAAACCCGATCTTTCCTGTCTCCTTTGCAAGTGTGGCTGCAACTGCGCCTGCAAGGAAGGAGCCTTCGTTTTGCTTAAAGGTTGCGCAGTAAACATTGCTGAAATCTCCTGCTGTAAAATCTACCGTGTTATCCAGCAATAAGAACTTCTTTTCGGGATATTGAGGTGCAATATTTTGCATGGGTTCAACCATTGACGGGGATACTGCTATAACATAGTCTACATCTTCTTCGGCTGCATCTGCAAGTGCCGGTTCCCATTTTGATTCATCATCACCGGTTTCGATAACCTGAATGTCGAGACCAAGCTCATTCTTTACTCTCTGCATTCCTGCATTTGCCGAATCAAAGAAACCAAGGTCACCAAGGTTGCCGTTAACTATCAGAATTGCCTTCTTTTTAGTTTCGTTTTTGTCCTCGCCCTGGGTATTGGCCGGCTTTTTACCGCCGCCATCGTTTTGCTTGTTGCCATCGTCGGTTTTTGTCTTCGAACTGCATGCAGCAAGTCCGATTATCATAATCCCAACTAGCAATACTGCCATAATTTTCTTCATAGAATTTACCTCTCTTTCTTTTCCCTACATGAAAACTGAATGTAATATAATGTACATCTATTCAAACGAGGCTTTGGAAAATTCGAAATTCCATCTTTCTAAAGCCTCATTTGTTTCTTCCCTGTCCGGAATGGATTTCTGGGCACCGCTTCTCGTAACCACAATAGATGAAGCCGCATTGGCAAAAAGTACTGCCTTTTTATGGTCCATTCCTTCAGAAAGTGCTACCAGAAAAGCGCCGTTAAAGCAATCTCCTGCGGCAGTTGTATCAACCGATACAACCTTTCTGGTCGGGAAAAGCTCCGTGCCCTCTTTGTTAATAAGCAAGGCTCCCCTTTCCCCAAGAGTAACAAGCACATTTCTTACGCCTTTATTCATAAGCTTGGTTGCTCCCCGAATAAAATCATCAATTGTATTGCCCGTTACACCGCTAAGTTTTATAAGCTCCGAGCCGTTCGGGGTTATATAATCCAGCTTTTGATATAAATCATCGGGAAATTCATCCGGTGCGGGAGCCGGGTTTAATATTATGGTCTTTCCAAGCTCCTTTGCCCTGTTTATCGCATAATAGATGGCTTCCTCCGGAATCTCCATCTGAAGTATTACATAATCACATTCCTGAAATGCTTTATCACATGCCTTTAAATATGCCGCGTCACATTCCTGATTGGCCCCCTGTACTACCACAATACTGTTATTTCCCTTTCCATCTACATAAATACATGCCATTCCAGTGCTTTTCGTACCCGTCTTTATATCAGAAACATCTACTCCGCAGAAGGAAAGACTCTTCTTGAGAAGCTCTCCGAATTCATCATTTCCGACACATCCAAGCATTTTCACATTGCCGTCCAGCTTTGCTGCAGCACATGCCTGGTTTGCTCCCTTACCTCCCGGATTATAGGTTATTGTGGACCCAAGTACTGTTTCTCCTTCTTCGGGCATATGTGCCATGTCAATAACCATATCCATATTTAAACTTCCAATTACTAATATTTTCTTCTTCAATGTCATTCTCCCTTTGTTACGAAAAAGCTTTCCTAAACATATTTCTTGAATAAAATATACTCCTAATGCATTAACCTGTCAATATTATTAATTAACTTTATATATCATATACAATTCATCAGATTTTTTTTGTGCATTTTGTACATGGAGTGATTTTCTGTTTCAACAACAGGACCCCTTGCATTTTCTTACCATATGATTTATAGTAGTATTCGCTTTAATTTAAGTTAAACCAAAGGAGACCGGTGTTAATGAACCGCAGTAAAGCTTTATTTATAACCCGGGCTGCCATCATTGCAGCCCTGTATGTTGTTTTGGTTTTTATATTCCAGTATTCCAGCTTTGGACCTATACAATTTCGTATAGCAGAAATGCTTACGGTTCTCCCATACTTTACTACTGCTGCCATACCTGGGGTAACAATAGGCTGTCTGCTAAGCAACCTGATATTCCAGGCGGAGATACTGGATTGCATATTCGGGACTCTTGCCACCCTGGCGGCAGCAATGCTGTCATACCTGCTCAGAAGGAATAAATTCCTTGTGCCCATCCCGCCCATAATAATAAATGCTCTTGTGGTACCATTCATCTTAAGGTATGCTTATTTTGAAACGGAGCATTCCATACCCGTAATGATGCTTACAGTGGGAGCCGGCCAGGTTGTATCAGCCGGTGTGCTGGGCTTGGTGCTGCTGTTTTCTCTTGATAAGGTAAAGGACGTTATATTCAAATCAAAATAGCGCCCATGAATATAATGCCTGATCAGGCAGTCATAAACCTTCTTAATATAAGGGTAAAAATTATGAAAGCTACACATATTAAAACCAAAAATGCAGCATATCAGAAGCTGGAGGTGCTGAAGACTAATCGCAGCAAGCGTTACCGATACGGAGAATTCTTCGTTGAGGGGGTGCGAAACATAAATGAGGCTATTGAAAATCGATGGCATATAAGCTCCTTCATTTATACCGAAGATAAGCCCCTGTCCGATTGGGCAAGCAACCTGCTGCGAACCATAAGAACGGATGTTAACTATATCCTGCCCTTTAACCTTATGCAGGAGCTAAGCGGCAAGGAGGATACCTCGGAGCTTATGGCAATCGTCAAAATGCGTAAGGATGATCCCCTGGCGCTGACATTTTCAGATAATCCTGTTATTGCTTTGTTTGACCGGCCCTCCAACCGCGGCAACTTAGGGACCATAATCCGCTCCTGTGATGCCCTGGGAGTTGAGGCTTTGCTTATAACAGGCCACGGGGTGGATTTGTATGACCCGGAGGTCATAGTATCCTCAATGGGTTCGTTCTTCAAGGTTCCGGCAGTAAGGATCGCAAGCAACAATCAGCTTATAGAATTTATCGACAGCCTTAGGGCAAAATATCCCGGACTTAAGCTTGCAGGCACCACCTCACATAATAAGCAATCCATATACGATACAGACCTTTCCTCTCCCGTTATGTTCCTGATAGGCAATGAAACGGAAGGCTTGTCCGGGATGCTTTCAGGTATTAGCGACCAGCTTGTCACCATACCCATGAGTCCTGACTCATCGGCTTCTTCCCTGAATGTGGCATGCGCGGCAACTGTCATGTTTTACGAGGCGGCAAGGCAGCGTAAGGAATACTTATAATTTTGGAGGCTATATGATTAGAGCTGAAATAAATAATATTATCTTGGATTTGGAGACAAGCCCCGATGTGTTCTCACCTGCGAAGGCTGATGAAGGGACCCTGGCCATGCTCTCATTGTTTCATCCGAAGCAAAAGGACAAGGTGCTGGACTTAGGCTGCGGTTATGGCGTAGTGGGCATATATACGGCTAAGATAATCGGACAGGACAGAGTGGTTATGAGTGATATTTCTGATACTGCAGTAGAGCTGTCAAGAGAAAATGCCATAAGAAATTCCGTACCTGACATTCGGATATATAAAAGCGATGGGTTTAAGGATATTCCGGATGAGGATTTCACATATATTCTTTCAAACCCTCCTTACCATGCGGACTTCTCCGTTCCTAAGCATTTTATAGAGGATGGCTATAAGAAGCTTGCAGAGGGCGGAACAATGCTGATGGTCACCAAGCGCAAAAACTGGTACAAGAATAAATTCATAGCTGTATTCGGCGGGGTAAAGGTGATTGAACTGAACGGATATTATGTGTTTGTTGCCCTTAAGCTCGGCTTAAGAAACAGGGAAAAGCCCGTCAATGAAAACAAGCCTTCCAAAAAGCTTCAGCGCAAGTATAAAAGCCGATACCACAATACTTAAAACAAGCCGCTCCGGCCATAAAAGGTTAAGTGAGCGGCTTGATATATTTTTTAGTACTTATAGTTCAGGATTCATATTAACCGGCCTGACTTGCAGCACCGGAGGTTTCCTCTACAGCTCGCAGTTGTTGACTGTCCTCGGGAAGGGTATTACGTCCCTGATGTTGCCCATTCCTGTCAGATACATTACACAGCGCTCAAAACCAAGTCCAAACCCGGCATGCCGTACTGTGCCGTACTTTCTAAGGTCAAGATAGAAGTCGTAATCCTCTTTATTAAGGTCAAGCTCCTCCATTCTTGCCGTAAGCTTATCGTAGTCGTCCTCCCTCTGGCTTCCTCCGATAATCTCACCAATTCCGGGAACCAGAAGATCCATTGCTGCAACCGTTTTGTTGTCCTCATTCAGCTTCATATAGAAGGCTTTAATTTCCTTGGGATAATCCGTTACAAACACCGGCTTTTTAAATACCTGCTCGGTAAGGTATCTTTCATGCTCTGTCTGAAGGTCGCAGCCCCAGTAAGCCTTATATTCAAAGCTGTCGTTGTTTTGCTCAAGTATTTTAATTGCCTCGGTATAGGTAACGTGTCCGAACTCGGAGCCCGCTACATGCTTAAGCCTCTCTAAAAGCCCCTGATCTATGAATTGGTTTAAGAACTGCATCTCCTCGGGTGCATGCTCGAGTACATAGTTTATTATATACTTCAGCATACTCTCGGCTAAAAGCATGTCATCCTTAAGATCGGCAAATGCAATCTCAGGTTCAATCATCCAGAATTCAGCCGCATGTCTGGTGGTATTGGAATTCTCGGCACGGAAGGTGGGCCCGAAGGTGTATATGTTCTTGAAGGCCATAGCATAAGTCTCGCCGTTTAGCTGCCCGCTTACGGTAAGATTGGTTGCTTTCCCGAAGAAATCAAGGGAGTTGTCAACCTTCCCGTCCTCGGTTCTCGGCGGGTTGTCAATATCCAGAGTCGTTACGCGGAACATCTCTCCTGCGCCTTCGGCATCGCTTCCGGTAATAATCGGGGTATGCACATATACGAAATCCCTGTCCTGAAAGAACTTATGGATTGCATATGCTATAAGCGAACGCACCCTGAATACAGCCTGGAAGGTGTTGGTCCTGGGTCGCAGATGGGCAATCGTTCTAAGATATTCAAGGGAATGCCTCTTCTTCTGGAGAGGGTAATCCGATGGAGATAATCCTTCTATCTGCACCCTTTCTGCCTGGATCTCGAAGGGCTGCTTGGCTTCAGGCGTTGCTACAAGCTCTCCCTCTGCTATAATTGCCGAGCCTACGTTAAGCCTGGATACTTCCGAAAAATTATCAAGGTTCTCATGATAAACTATCTGCAGCGTTTCAAAAAAGGTTCCGTCATGCAGCACGATAAAACCAAAGGTCTTTGAATCCCTGACGCTTCTTACCCATCCTCCGACCCGGATTTTCTTTCCGATATATTTTTCCCTGTTGCGGTACAGCTCTCTGATTTCTACCAGTTCCATAGGTGCAAACTCCTTTTATATAATATGAAAATATATAAACCACGCTATTACACTTAAAGCGCATGTTTCGAAGCGGAAGCCAAGCAAAGCGTTTGAGCAAAGGAATATATTTTCCTTAAGCGTACAGTGTTCATAAGTATGCATAAATAAAATTGCCCGCCTGCTTATTGTGGATATTATATCACAAGAATTGACTATGACAATACCCTAATTTTATAGCTTAAAAGTATCCCATTATAAGTACCTTATATATTGCTTATGGTTTAATTGTTTTTATTGCCAGCTTATTGCATCAGGGTTTTATTCCCTGCTTGTTACTTTAAGACTTATTTATTGCCGGCTTAACACTTCAGAGCCATTATTACCGCTTCCCTGCTTCTGTCCTCAACCTCCAGGAAATTCACCGCTTCATTGATGCGCTCAAGGGTATGGGCATCTGAATTGGTTATTGCTCTGCAGTCTGCAAGGTACGGAAACCTTTTGCAATAATCATCAAGCCTGCCTGCATTAGTCATCTCGAAACAACTGAAGGCGGAATCCTCAGGTATAAACCCAAGATTTGAAATCAGGCTGTTTGCTCCCTTGTCTATATGTGCCGGAATATGGACGCCTTCATATCTTTCCATTAGCCCGGCAAGCTCGGAACAAGATATATCGGTTGCATTAATAAGAAGATGCTCCACCGTCCCCTTCAGCCTGTCATCTTCATCATATATTTGCTGTTTTCCGAATATGGCTTCGTTATTCGGTATTTTAACAAGCCTGTCCATGACATATTCGCTAAAATTCATGGCATTATTAAGCTCTGAGAACAGGCAAAGCACATGCACCTCCTCTATGGTGCACAGCTCCATTCCGGGAACAGCTATGATTCCGATACTGTCGGCATAACTTAAAAGAGCAGGACAATTCAGGCAGGAGTTGTGATCCGTAACTGCAATTATATCCAGCTCCTTAAGCATGGCCATATTTACGATATTTGCCGGAGTCATATCCTCATCGCCGCAGGGAGACAAGCATGAATGGATATGAAGATCATAAGAAAGCTTAAGCATTTAACTCCTTATATACCCTCAGGGCGGCTTCAAAAACCGGAAGCTTGGCGGCAAGTACAGTGATTCCCTTTTCCTTTGCCTTGCTTACAGCCTCATCACTCATTACGCTGCCTTCCGCTAATATGATTAATGCAGCATCAGTCAGGGATGCTACGGCTAATGTGTTGACATTGCTCATTACCGTCACCCAGGCTGCGCCTGCCGGCATTCTCCCCATAGCAATGCTTAATAAATCGCAGCAATATGGTACTGTAATCTTCCTGTCGGGATTGCTTCCCTCACTTACTATCTCAAATATGCCCAGATTGATAAATTCTTTTACAGTCATATCATTATATAAGAGATATATAATCTCTTATTCTTCCCCTTTCTTCTTCTATAATATCTAAATACCTGAAACTAAACTTATTAATTTGTTCCAATGCCAGCTCAATGCTTAGTCCTGCCCTCCGCTTAACTTCAGCTCTTCTTAATGTCTATCCTGGACAGCTCATCCGAAAGCTTATGAATATAGTCGCGAAGTATGTGTATGCAGTCCTCTTCCTTGGCAACGCCTCTTACAATGTCCTCGGCAAGAGCCTTACAGGAGGGCGCTCCGCATGAACCGCAGTCAAGTCCCGGAAACTTTTGCTTCAGCTCCTCTACCTGTGACAGCTTCCTGATGCTGTCGTTCATATTGACGCCAAGCTTGAATACCGGCTCATATCTGACCTCGTCCGACCAGCGGGCTTCGTCCATATCCCTGTTCTCCAGGTGGGAGCCGGCTACCGGCATGTATTTTCTAAGCCGTTTAAGCCTTACCTTAGCTACATAAGGATTCTCCACAGTTAATACTCCACCCACGCAGCCTGCACTGCAGGCATTAAGCTCTATAAATTCCAGCTGCTCGAATTTGCGGTCTTCCAGGTCCTCCAGAACCCGTATAACATTCTCTATACCGTCCGCAGCCAGATAATTATCTATTAAAAGTCCTCCTGCCTCGCCTCCGGCAGATCCCCAGCTTATGCCTATTCTTCCTGAAATGCTCAGCTCCTCGGTATTATCTATGCTTTCCTTCATCATAGGCAGGAGAAGGGGATAAATCTCTTTCATTGCAAGCACCGCATCAATATTACTTTTGTCTGCTCCGATCGGCGACTTGACTGCAGTAACCTTAGCCGGGCAGGGTGAAATGAATATTATCCCTATTCTGTCGGGCGGAAGGCCTGTCTCCTCTGCCGCCTTCTTTCTTGCCAGCATTGCCGCAAGCTCCGCAGGCGCATGAATCGGAAGCAGGTGCTCAATAAGCTCCGGAAAGCGCACCTGAATAAGACGGACCACGGTAGGGCATGCCGAGCTTATTATTGGCCATTTTTCCTTATGCTCTGCCACATACTGTCTTGACAAATCCGATACCAGCTCCGCAGCGCCGCTCACCTCATATACATCGTCAAAGCCAATCTTCTTAAGAGCTGTCAGAATTATGTCCGTATCTTCAAGATTATTGAATTGCCCATATAGTGAAGGCGCCGGCAGGGCGACGGTATATTCAAAGCTTTTTATAATTTCGGGAGGATCATAGGTGGCTTCCTTGGCATGATGCGGGCATATCCTTATGCATTCGCCGCAGTCAATGCAATATTCCTTTTTTATAACCGCCTTCCCATTCCTCACTCTTATGGCCTGTGTAGGGCATCGCTTTATGCAGTTAATGCAGCCCATGCATAAATCTTCCTTCAGATGTACCGATGTATAGAATTTTCCCATGCCTCTGCCCCCAGTCTTGTGTGAAATATTGCCGATCTGTAGTCTAAATATGCCCAATTCCCAAATACTTAATTGCTTTTAAGCATTTATGTATTTGTGCCTAAATGCTTTTAAGCATATTTGCTCAAATATATAATCACTTAATATATACTTTCATGGTTACTGTTGTCCCGACCCCTACCGTGCTGTCAATTACCATTTCATCCGAATTTTTCTTCATATTCAGCAGTCCCATTCCGGCTCCGAAGCCCAACGCCCGTATATTGTCCGGTGCTGTAGAGAATCCCGGCTGCAGTGCAAGCTCGATATCCTCAATGCCGGGTCCCTCGTCCTTAAGAACCATTTCAATCTCCTCCGGACTTATCGTAACATTTATGGTGCCGCCGTGGGCATGAATAACCATGTTGATCTCACCCTCATACATGGCTATTGCAACCCTGCGCACTATATCGGGGGCAACGCCCATTTTTTTAAGCATTCCCTTAACGCTGCCCGATGCCTCCCCGGCTCTTGTAAAATCATCTGCAGGCACTTCGTAGGATAATGTAAGCTTTTCATTCATAGATAACTCATCCCTCCGCGCAAGCCATTTTCGTAGAGAATTCCGCATGCCGAAAACATTCTGTGCTCTGTCGTCATAAGGGCAATTCCCCTCTCCTTTGCCATGCTTATCATGCATTCATCCGGCTGCTTGCCCCTTACAAACACAACGCATACGATATCCATCATTTCTGCCGTGCGAATGACCTGCTGGTTGCATAAACCCGTAAGGAGTACTGCCTGGTCCTTTACAAAGGCAAGCACATCACTCATCATATCCGAGCCGCATGCGCTATGAACCTCCCTGTCGGCGTATTCCTCCCCTGTTATATATTTAGCGCCCAATACCCTGCAAATATTTCCTATTGTCATTAATAAACCTCCGGTTTTATCAAAATGTTTCTTGTAATGCTGCTTTGTAATGCTGCTTGTATTAAACATGCATATGATAATCGGTCTGTTTTTATTTATCCGGCCCCTCTACAAATACATCAAAAGAGGATGCAGCTTCTTTTTTTGCCATAATCAGTGCAGCCTTGGCATTTGACAGCAGGAACGGGTATTCATTCCTGGCTCCCCTGGCAAATGCTATCCCGATGCTTACCGTTATTCCGCTCCTGTTGTACTTAAAGGAATACGTCTTCTGGACCTCTCTGCAAATCTGCTCGGCCATCTCATATGCGTTCCTGTCGGAATAGATATCCTTCATAAATACTATGAATTCACCGGCTCCGTATCTGCCTATAACATCCGAAGAACGGAATCCGGATTGTAAAAGGGAGGCTATTGATGTAATAATGTCCTCACCATTGAGAATCTTCTTGAGAAGATTTGCCGTTTTATAATTGCGCACCTCTAGCAGCATCAGCGCGGATAAGGAATCCTGGCCTTGCTTTGACAAAGCCTCCTGTATCATTTTTTCTGCACTGTTCTTCACAGCCAGCTTAGTCACAGAATCTAATTCCGGAACATACGCCGGCGGCTCCGTTTCCTTCTTGAGCGGGTTGGACATAACAAGCTTCCCGATAAGCTTATAAGGATTTTTATTTTCATCGAAAATAATCGATGCATAACACAGATACGGTACTGGCCGGCTGCCCCTGGGGATAAGCCTTACCTCGAATCTTACCTGCTTTCTGCCGCCCATCATGCTTTTATATATCTGAATTACGGCAGGAAGCTCATCCGGATGTATATATTTGGACTTTTCAAGTTTTTTGCCAAAATCCTTTATTACCGAATCCCTGCCGAACACTTCCCTGAAAAGCTCGGTAAATACAAGGGTATCGGAAGCGATATCATACTCGAAGTATAGCTCCCTGGACAATTCCAGCAAGGTCCTCTGATATTCAATATCTGTTTCGAACTTTTTGTATCTCTGCATGTGCTCCGTAGCATCAATCGCCATACATACATATACGGGATAGGTCTTATTCTTGCTTTGATATTCCTCCTCAGTACGAACACCGCTGACCATTATCCACCTGAATCTGCCGTCATTCTGCAAGACCCTGAAATTCAGGCTTATCAAGGCATTATCCTTTTTATCCCTTTGTTCTGCAAGCTGATGAGTAACGTAAATAACATCCAGGGAATACACAACGCTGACAAGTGATTTGGGCAGCCCTGAAGCGGCTTTATCTGTTACATTTTTTATTAGTGAGTAAAAGCTCTCCGAGGCCTGCACGATTGTTATATTATCATCCAGAGCCAGCCTGGCAATTCCTCCGGGAACCGTTTTTGCTAAATTTCCCATATCAATTGATTTCATATCTCCCAGCATCATAATCTCCTCGCATTTTAACCTCAATTTGATGTCCCCATTATAATACCATTTGGCATAAAAAACAACAATATAGGTGTTATTGTGGAATTATAACAAGCATTTTACCTTTATGGCTACCGGGTCTTATCAATATTGCATACATAACAGATAATATATGGTATAAAATTAGTGATATTTTTTGTAGATTTTTTAACATACTTATGTTAAAATTTTTATGCTTAAGTATTACTATAATTACGAGGAGGAATATCTAATGGGTGTAGTAAAAAAAGTGCCCTTTTCCGGAACACAGGAACAAAAGACGGCTCTTTTGCAGGTTATAAGAGAACATATGCATGATAAGGGCGCCTTAATGCCTATCATGCAAAAAGCTCAGGAAATATATGGCTACCTGCCTATTGAAGTTCAGACCATTATCTCCGATGAGATGAATGTGCCTCTGGAGAAAATTTACGGAATTGCAACCTTTTATTCCCAATTCTCTCTTTATCCCAAGGGCAAATACAGGGTATCGGTATGTCTTGGAACGGCTTGTTATGTAAAGGGTTCTGGTGATATTTTTAACAAACTCAAGGAGATTCTTGGCATAGATGATGGCGAATGTACTCCCGACGGTAAGTTTTCACTGGATTCCTGCCGCTGTGTTGGCGCCTGCGGCCTTGCTCCGGTTATTATGATTAATGATGATGTATACGGTAAATTGACCGTAGATGACGTAGAAGGCATACTTAAGAAATACGAATAACGACAAATGATGACAGAATTATCATTGAACATATTGGATGTGGCAGGCAACTCCGTACGGGCAAAGGCAAGCCTTATAGAAATAAGCGTTATCATAGACCGGCAAAAGGATACATTGACTATACAAATATCGGATAACGGCTGCGGAATGGATGATGAACAGCTAAAAAGAGCCTCGGATCCCTTCTTTACCACGCGAACCGTAAGAAATGTCGGCCTTGGCCTGCCCTTTATGAAGCAGGCTGCTGAAGGAACCGGAGGAAGCTTTGAAATAGATTCCGAGCCCGGCAAGGGAACAATTGTAACGGCAGTGTTCGGGTTGTCCCACATAGACCGGATGCCCCTTGGTGATATGACAGAAACAATTTATGTGCTGATAACAGCCAATCCGGATATTGATTTTATATACACATACAAGCTCGACGAAGCATGCTTTAGCCTTGACACGAGAGAGCTTCGTAATATTCTCGGAGATGTTCCGCTTAACACGGGCGAGGTAGCTTCATTCCTAAAGGATTATTTGCAGGAAAACCAGAGCTATGTATCAGGCAGCTATATAGTATAAAAGCAACTGTCATTTCAGGTTTTAATGAGACTGTAAAACAATAATCATAGGATTTATTTTATGGGAGGAATAGCAATGAAATCACTTGAAGAGCTGAAGGCTATACGAGACAGAATGCAGGGACAGCTTGGCATACGTAATGAAAGCAATGATAAGACACGTATAGTTGTCGGTATGGCAACCTGCGGAATTGCAAGCGGTGCAAGGCCGGTGCTTACAACCCTGTCCGATGCTGTTTTATCAAAGGGTTTAAAGAATGTTTCGGTGGTTCAGACCGGATGTATCGGCCTGTGTCAGTACGAGCCGATCGTTGAGGTCTTTGAACCCGGCAAAGAAAAGGTAACATACGTCAAGATGACTCCGGAAAAGGCGTTGGATATAATTGACCAGCATATAATACGGGGCCAGATCGTCAGCGAATATACAATTACCGCTATACAAGGATAACCCAAAGGAGGTCGCAATATGTATCGTTCACATGTATTGGTCTGCGGTGGAACAGGATGTACTTCCTCCGGAAGCCCCAAAATAATCGATTTGCTAAAGGATGAAGTAAAAAAGGCAGGCCTTAAGGATGAAGTGGCTGTGGTTCAGACAGGATGTCATGGACTTTGTGCATTAGGTCCTATAGTAGTTGTATATCCCGAAGCCACATTTTATTCTCTGGTCAAGCCGGAGGATGTTCCCGAGATAGTTTCAGAGCATCTGCTTAAGGGACGCATCGTAAACCGCCTGGTCTATAAGGAAAATGATCAGGATGAAATTATAAAATCTATTAATGAAACCGATTTTTACAAGAAGCAGTACCGTATTGCCTTAAGAAACTGCGGCGTTATTAATCCGGAAAATATAGATGAGTATATTGCAATGAACGGGTATGAAGCCCTTGGAAAGGTTCTTACGGAATATACTCCGGATCAGGTAATACAGATAATACTTGACAGCGGCTTAAGAGGCAGAGGTGGCGGCGGCTTCCCCACCGGCTTAAAGTGGAAGCTGGCCAAAGGGAATGATGCAGACCAGAAATATGTCTGCTGTAATGCCGACGAAGGCGATCCCGGCGCTTTCATGGACAGATCAGTTCTTGAAGGCGATCCCCACGTGGTACTTGAGGCAATGGCTATTGCAGGCTATGCTATCGGTGCCAGCCAGGGTTATATATATGTTCGTGCCGAGTACCCTATTGCCGTACAAAGGCTTAAATTAGCAATAGACCAGGCCCGCGAATACGGACTTCTGGGAAAGAACATATTCAACAGCGGATTTGATTTTGACATAGATTTAAGACTTGGTGCAGGCGCATTTGTATGCGGAGAGGAAACAGCCCTGATGACCTCCATAGAAGGCAATCGCGGCGAGCCGAGGCCTCGTCCTCCGTTCCCTGCACAAAAAGGTTTGTTTGAAAAGCCTACTATTTTAAATAATGTTGAAACATATGCCAATATACCTCAGATTATACTTAACGGAGCCGAATGGTTCGCTTCAATGGGTACGGAAAAGTCCAAGGGCACCAAGGTATTTGCCCTCGGCGGTAAGATCCAGAATACCGGACTTGTTGAAATTCCCATGGGTACTACCTTAAGGGAGGTTGTAGAGGAAATCGGAGGAGGTATCCCGGGCGGCAAGAAATTCAAGGCAGCCCAGACAGGAGGCCCTTCGGGCGGATGTATTCCCGCTGAGCATTTTGATATTCCAATCGACTATGACAATCTGATAAGCATAGGCTCTATGATGGGTTCAGGCGGATTGATAGTCATGGACGAGGACAACTGCATGGTGGATATTGCTAAGTTCTTCCTGCAATTCACCGTGGACGAATCCTGCGGAAAGTGCACGCCCTGCCGCATAGGTACTAAGAGGCTTTATGAATTGCTTGATAAAATAACGAAGGGTAACGGCACCCTTGAGGATCTGGACCGTCTTGAGCAGCTTTGCTATTACATCAAGGAAAATGCTCTCTGCGGCCTCGGACAGACTGCTCCTAATCCGGTATTATCCACTCTTCGCTATTTCAAGGATGAATACATTGCACATGTTACTGATAAGAAATGCCCCGCAGGAGTATGCAAAGCTCTGTTATCCTACACTATCGATCCTGATAAGTGTAAGGGCTGTACTCTTTGCGCAAGAATTTGCCCGAATTCTGCAATACAGGGCAAGGTTAAGGAAGCCCATGTCATCGATCAGAGCAAGTGCATCAAGTGCGGTGCATGTATGGAAAAATGCCGCTTTGGTGCTATCTCTAAACGGTAAAGGATGGAGGTTAGGATATGGAAACAGTAAATATTAAGATAAACGGAATACCGCTTACGGTACCCAAAGGCTCCACTATACTTGAAGCAGCAAAGCAGGCACATATAGATATTCCCACATTGTGCTACTTAAAGGACATTAACGAGATAGGCGCATGCCGTATCTGCGTAGTCGAAGTAAAGGGAGCAAAAAGTCTTGTTGCCTCCTGCATGTACCCGGTGGCAGAAGGAATGGAGATAAAAACCAACACACCTAAGGTACTTGCTTCCCGCAAGCATACTCTTGAGCTTATCCTTTCGGATCATGACAAGAAATGCCTTACATGTGAACGGAGCGGCAAGTGTGAGCTGCAGAAGCTCTGCAACGACCTGAAGGTTGAAGATGACAGATTGTTTGAAGGCGAACGTACTCATTATGAGGTAGATAACACCTCTGCCCATATGTACCGCGACAATAACAAATGCATAGTCTGCAGACGCTGTGCTGCCGTCTGCGATAAAATACAGGGTATTGGCGTAATCGGTGCCAATAACAGAGGTTTTACAACCACCATCGGCTGTGCATTTGAAATGGGACTTGGAGAAACCAGCTGCGTATCCTGCGGACAGTGCATAGCAGTCTGCCCTACAGGCGCTTTGTCTGAAAAGGATGATACGGATAAGGTATTTGCAGCTATCAATGATCCCGATAAGTATGTTATAGTTCAGACTGCTCCTGCAGTAAGGGCAGCTCTTGGTGAAGAATTCGGATTTCCTATCGGAACCAATGTACAGGGCAAGATGGTGGCAGCGCTTCGTCGTCTGGGCTTTGACAAGGTCTTTGATACGGATTTTGCAGCAGACCTGACAATAATGGAAGAGGCTTATGAATTAATTGACCGTATAAAGAACGGCGGCACTCTCCCACTGATTACCTCCTGCTCGCCGGGATGGATTAAATATTGCGAGCACTATTATCCGGATATGCTTGACAATCTTTCAACCTGCAAGTCCCCGCAGCAGATGTTCGGAGCTGTAACAAAAACCTATTATGCACAAAAAATGGGCCTTGACCCCGAGAAGATTGTCATGGTCAGCGTAATGCCTTGCACAGCCAAGAAGTTTGAGATCGGAAGACCTGATGAGAATGCAGCAGGAGTTCCTGACGTTGATATCTCAATCACAACCCGTGAGCTTGCCAGGATGATAGAACAGGTTGGCCTTAACTTTACTTCCCTGCCTGATGAGAATTTTGATGATCCTTTAGGAAGGTCCACCGGTGCAGCAGTAATATTCGGAGCAACAGGCGGAGTTATGGAAGCAGCCCTGCGTACTGCAGTTGAAGTTCTCACCGGAGAAAAGCTTAATAATCTGGATTTTACCGCAGTCAGGGGAACTCAAGGTATTAAAGAAGCAACCTACAATGCTGCCGGCCTGGATATTAAGGTGGCAGTTGCCTCAGGCTTAGGCAATGCACGTAAGCTACTTGATGATGTCAAATCCGGTAAATCCGAGTACCATTTTATCGAGATAATGGGATGTCCCGGAGGCTGCGTAAACGGCGGCGGACAGCCCAGACAGCCTGCAAGCGTAAGGAATTTCACGGATATCAAAGCATTACGTGCCCATGCACTTTATAAGCAGGACGCTGCAATGTCCGTAAGAAAATCTCATGAGAATGAGGCCATCAAACAGCTTTACGATGAATTCTTAGGCGCGCCCAACAGCCATAAGGCACATGAGATTTTGCATACAACCTACGTAAAGAGGACTGTTAACCAGGTGCTTTAAACCATTGGATACCGATATGTATAGTAAATACGTTCTATGACGGATATTGCATCTCATAATCAGACATGATATTTGTTATACTTGAAGCTTAATCAATATAATTTATATGTACAGCTAAGGCACATGTTCCGAAGCAGGCTGATGCAAAGAATTTGCACAGTTTAAAGGAATATGTGCCTTAATTATGTTTCAAAAATCATCTTAAGGGTTTGCAATTGACACATTTGGTATAAATCAACCTGTCTTATTATGGAATCAAGCTTATTGACAACATGGCATATAAAACCTATACTTAATATATAAGACAGAAGGCACTTAAGCGTAATAGCGTTCCGCTATAACGCATTGTAATAGCGTTCCGCTATAACGCATCGTAATAGCATTCCGCTATGACGCATTGTAATAGCAAAATGCTATAATGCATCGTAATAACGCGCCATATGCACAATAGCGCGACATATGCGCATTGACACAGGTCTTGCATACGTTTCGGCATCATTTCTAATCAGGAAGGAGAGGTATTTTATGAAGAAATTGGATTATCCCTTATTACTGCTTGACAACAGCAACATGAATACCTTGTTTAATGAAGGTGAGTACAAATGTACCAATATGACCTTTGAGGAAGCCCGTGAGATTATCGGAATGTATGATAAGGATGAACTAGTCCTGTGTTTCAAGCATCCCGACACCTATGATATTATATTCAACTATTTGGGTATTCCGAATAAGGACTACGAGTACAGGAAGATCCGCAGCATGTGGGTCAACCAGGACGGAATCTTATTCAAACAGTATGTGACCCCGTCCGAGACACAGCCCGTCATACATGTGGATGGTGTGGAAGCCAAAAAGATCCAGAATATATATGTATATTGCGTACACATTACAAGAATTAAGTAATACCGGTATAAAAGCCATACCTTAATAAATGGTAAGATAAACATATAAGGCTGTTCCAAAGTATGGAGATATGCTCCGTGTTTTGAAACAGCCTTCTGTATAGCCTGTATGGTACAAATCCTCTAGCTTATATTGCATTCGGGGCAATTTCCATGAAATATTATGGTATGCCCTTCTATCCTTCCTTTAAAATCCTTGCCGGCCATATCATTTATATGATCTATGGAATCCATATTAAGATCCAGCACGCTGCCGCATTTACTGCAAATAAAATGGTAATGCGGTTCCGGGTTGCCGTCAAATCTTACGACTCCGTCACTGCAGTTAAGCTTCATGACCTCTCCCTGCTCTGCCAGCAGGTTGAGGTTGCGGTATACGGTCCCCAGGCTTACATGTGGGTATATGCTTCTTATATTTGTATAAACAGTATCAGCTGTGGGATGTTCTTTTGTATGCGACAAATATTCCTTGATTGCCTCCCTCTGGCGGCTGAACTTGCTTCCGGCCATATCATCACTCTCCTATAACTGTAATGGTGTCCCGGCTTACATAGGCTCCAATAATAATAGTAATTATTATTATATCCCTAAGTTTTCCTTTAGTCAACCGCTTTTTGCTTCTGAAGCAGAAAGGATAACGGCAGTGTCGCCTTATATATGCATAAGATGATACTGCCGTTACCCTAAATATATATTAATAAACCCTGTTTTATTGATTTATGAGAATTTTGCCTCGGCTACTATAAGATCCAAGACCTTTTGGAAGATAAGATCCTCCCTGAGGAGCTCTTCTTCGGCCCCGGCAAGAAAATCCTGTACAGATTCATATCCATACTCATGGGCGTATTCTTCCGCGCCCTTCTGGAACTCCTCTTCTGATAATGTAATACCTTCCGCAGCAATTATCGCCTTCATGACAAGCTCACGTGTTGCCATGTTTTCAGCATATTTCTTCTCATCACTCTCATACTGCTCCATGGTTACACCGGATGCCTGAAGGAAAGTATTAAGGTCCATGCTGTATGCCGCTGCATAATTAGTGTAAAAGACCCTTAAGTCTTCCGCATAGAATTCAAGCAAAGTCTTGGGATGCTTTATAAACTCGCATCCGTCAACAACGGCATTGTATGCCTTCTTTTGCTTTTCATTCTTCACGGCTTCTTCATTCTCAAGCACTAGCTGCTGCCTTATTGCTTCCTTGTACGCTTCTTCACTGTCATATTCGGTATTATCCTTTAGATACGTTTCTGTTGCTACGTATTGCTGAATCTTATTAACGGTAACCTTAAATATTACTGCTTCTCCGGCAAGATCTGCAGCAGGATATTGCTCAGGGAAGGTTACATTAAGGTCAATCTTGTCACCGGTTTTCGCTCCTATGATCTGTTCCTCAAAGCCTTCTATGAAAGCATTTGAACCAATCATCAGGTCATAGCCGGTATCGGTGCCTCCTTCAAAGGCTACGCCGTTTTTCAAACCCTGATAATCTATGTTAACCGTATCACCCAGCTGTACCGGCCGGTCCTTGACTTCTGTAAGCTCTGCTCCGTTGTTACGCATATCCAGCTGCATTTCGAGATAAACATCCTCGTCGGTCACTTCACGCTTTTCTATATTTACCTCTACACCCTTGTATTTGCCAAGCTTAATATAATCCTCAAGCTTATACTCCTCCCTGACCTTGGTATTATATACCGGTTCAAAGCTTTCATCATCCTGTCCGGAAGTAATGGGTGTCGGTGTCGGCTCATTCTCTTCGGAATTCTTTGTATCCTTATCTTTAGAACTGCATCCGGCAGCAATAAGTGCAAGGCCGATGCATAAAACAATAAGACTTACTATTTTTTTCATCATCAGATTAATCCTTTCCTAATTAAAACCAGGGAAGTCCTATGCTTCCCCCGGTACAATTTAAGCATATGCTTATACCTTTATAACACATTCGCTTAAAAAAATAAAGTATTATTGTTCAATTCACATATATTTCAAAATATCGGGCTTCTTATTATAATGCAATACAACCTTATGCGCATGGTATTTCAGAATCAACTATAACAGAAACGCCATATAATAACTCCGTTCTTATGCAAGCCGGGGGATGCAAGGCCACCCCGGGGATACGAGTATCCCCTTAAAATCCTTACATCCCCCTAATATAGTTCACTTTAATGCTGCTTAAATCATCATATAATCGTGCAAAACCATGAAGCTTATGATATTACCCGTCCGGTTATATTTTCTCGAACCGGTCAATATCCATTACAAATATGGTTGCTCCGCCTACATTGACTACCACATTCATAGCCATATAATCTGCGGTGCCTACCGGATTGGATATAATCTGCTTTCTCGGGCCGCATTCCTGCTTAACTGTCTGTATAACCTCCTCCACCTTGTCCTCTTCGGTACCTATCATCAGCGTGGTGTTCCCCTCGCGAAGGAAACCGCCTGTTGAAGCGAGCTTGGTTACATAAAACCCCTTTTTATTTAAAGCAAGTGTAACATCACCGCTATCTATATTGCGTACAATAACAATAACTAGCTTCATGGATTCACATCCTTTCCATAAAAGGTTTCACGCCTTCTTTACATCTTTATTATACTATATAACGGTAAAAAAGAAAAGCAACAGTTATGAAAAGAAAGGCTCTGCATTATATTTTCTCCACGCCGAAGGTTACGTTTTCACCGTTAATGTCCCATTGCTTTACATAGCCTTTTGTGTTATCCCTTATAAGCTCTTCGGCAAGCACCTCCGACTTGATTTCATCTTCTTTGCGTTCCATTATTGCTTTTATCCTGTCATTGCCCTGCTGATATACGCGTATATGATCCGTGACTTCAAAACCGGCTTCCTTGCGCATTGTCTGAATTTTGCTGATTATCTCCCTTACAAAGCCTTCCTCTATGAGCTCCTCTGTAAGGTTTGTATCAAGCACCACCGTAATTCCATAGTCCGAATCCGATACATAGCCTTCTGTCTGCACTGCTTCAATAAGCAGATCATCCTTGTCAATCAGAACCTTATTGCCCTCCAGCTCTATGGTCAACTGCCCGGTGGCATTAATTTCATCCATTGCGGCATTGCCGTCAAGCTCTGAAAGTATTGCTTTGACTGTACCAATCTGCTTGCCGAACCTGGGGCCGAGGGTCTTAAGCTGGGGCTTAAAGCTGTAGGTGGTAAAGCTTCTTACATCCTCTGTAAATACAATTTCCTTCACATTCAGCTCATCTGCTATGATATCCTTATAAAATTCTGTAAGTCCTGTCTCAGCCTTAATGTACATTTTAGCCAGCGGCTGGCGGTTCTTTATATTTGCGGCGTTTCTGCAGGCACGGCCCAGCACGACGGCATCCAGCACCTTTTCCATGTTGTCTTCAAGCTCCTTGTCAATCAGTGCTTCGTCGTATTCCGGATAGCTGCACAGATGAATACTTATCGGGGCTGTTTTGTCGATGCCTGCCACCAGGTTTTGATACATATCCTCGGTCATAAAGGGTATATAGGGTGCGGCCAGCTTGGCCACATTTACCAGGGTTGTATATAGCGTCATGTATGCATTAATCTTATCCTGCGGCATTCCACTTACCCAGAAGCGTTCCCTGCTTCTCCTGACATACCAGTTGGACAGCTCATCCACGAAGTCGGACAAAAGCCTTGCTCCCTCGGTAATCCTGTAGCTGTTAAGATGAGTGTCTACTGATTTAATCAATGTGTTCAATCTGGACAGCAGCCATTTATCCATAACCGACAGCTTATCATACTCCAGCTTGTATGATGTCGGGTCGAAATTATCGATATTTGCATAAAGCACATAGAAGGCATAGGTATTCCACAGGGTACCCATAAATTTTCTCTGTCCTTCGGTCACTGCCCCGTGATAAAAGCGATTCGGAAGCCACAGAGCGGAGTTGACGCTGAAATACCAGCGGATGGCATCCGCACCGTGAAGGGACAGCGCATCAAAGGGATCAATTGCATTACCCTTGGATTTGGACATTTTCTGTCCATCCTCATCCTGTACATGCCCAAGCACGATACAGTTCTTAAACGGAGCCCTGTTGAATATCAGAGTGGATATGGCAAGCAGCGAATAGAACCAGCCCCTTGTCTGATCCACTGCCTCACTTATGAAATCGGCAGGGAAATTCTCATCGAATATTTCCTTGTTTTCAAAGGGATAATGCCACTGTGCAAAGGGCATGGAGCCGGAATCATACCAGCAGTCTATTACGGCGCTGACTCTCTTCATCTGTTTGCCGCATTCGGGACATTTAATCGTAACGGCGTCTATGAACGGCCTGTGCAGCTCTATGTCCCCGGGACAGTTATCGGACATTGCCTTTAATTCCTCAATGCTGCCGATGCAATGATAATGACCATCCTCGCACTCCCATATCGGAAGAGGCGTACCCCAGTACCGGTCGCGGGAAAGTCCCCAATCCTGCACATTGTTAAGCCAGTCGCCGAAGCGTCCCTGACCTATGCTCTCGGGCATCCAGTTGATTGTATTATTATTCCTTATAAGATCCTCTTTAACCTGGGTCATTCTTATAAACCAGGATTCCCTGGCGTAATATATCAAAGACGTATCACAGCGCCAGCAGAAGGGATAGCTATGCTCAAAGCTTAATACCTTATAAAGCAGTCCCTTCTTCATAAGCATCTCGATAATCGGCTTATCCGCATCCTTAACGAACATTCCTGCAATATCCGTTGCTTCGGGCTTAAACTCACCCTTGCCGTCCACCAGCTGTACGAAGGGCAGCCCATAAATCCTGCCGACACGGTTATCGTCTTCACCGAAGGCCGGAGCCGTATGTACAACGCCGGTTCCGTCGGTGAGGGTTACATAATTGTCGCAGGTAACGTAATATGCCTTTTTATCCGGCTTGGCATAATCAAACAAGGGCTCATACTCCAGGTATTCCAGCTCTTTCCCCGTATACCTTTCTTCTATTACATATTCACCCTCTACCACACCCAGCAGCGCTTCTGCCAGGATATATTTTTCATATGCATCTGAGGACCCGGACTGTACTCTGACCTTGACATAGGTTTCATCAGGATTGACGCAGAGCGCCACGTTGGACGGAAGAGTCCAGGGTGTTGTTGTCCATGCAAGTATATATTCATTCTCTGTACCTTTTATCCTGAACTTTGCAATAACGGATTTTTCCTTGACATCCTTGTAGCCCTGGGCAACCTCGTGGCTTGAGAGGGGGGTCCCGCAGCGGGGACAGTAAGGTACGATCTTAAAGCCCTTATAAAGCAGCCCCTTATCCCAGATCTGCTTTAAGGACCACCACACGGATTCTATATATTCATTGTGGTATGTTACATATGGATTGTCCATATCTGCCCAGAAGCCCACTATATTGGAGAAGTCCTCCCACATGCCCTTATACTGCCAGACGCTTTCCTTGCACTTCTCTATAAAGGGTTCAAGGCCGTATGCTTCTATTTGCTCCTTGCCATCAATACCCAGCTTCTTTTCAACCTCAATCTCCACAGGAAGGCCATGTGTGTCCCATCCGGCTTTTCTGAGCACCTTATAACCCTTCATGGTTCTGTATCTGGGTATGATGTCCTTTACCACTCTTGTAAGGACATGCCCGATATGGGGCGTGCCGTTTGCCGTAGGAGGCCCGTCGTAGAAGGTGAAGGGCTCGCATCCCTCCCTTTCCTTTATACTGGCTTCAAATATGTTATTATCCTTCCAAAAATCCAGTACTTTCTTTTCCCTGTCTACAAATTTCAGGTCTGTTGATACCTTGTTGTACATTTGCATCCTCCATTCAATATACTGTTTAAAAAAGCTCCCATCCGAAAAAGGATGAGAGCATCAGCTTTCAATAACCACCTGTTTCATATACTCTGCCGCCCGGGCATTCATATACTTCCCATGTAACGGTGAGATGCCGGCGCAGCCTACTTGATTATAAAGCAATTATGATTGGCAAACATGCTTTACAGTTTTGCAAAAGCAAACATGCTTTACAGATTTGCCAGGCAAATATTCTTTTATATTTGCTTTATTCTTTCAGCTTTGCAACTTGGGAGTGATTTTCAGTCATATGCTACTCATACCGGGCTTGCACTGTCACCGGCTCGCTTTGACTTTCACATATGCCTACTCTCTCCGTCATCGTATTTATCAATTTTTGATTATAATAGTATAAATAAAATAAAAAGTCAATAGATAAGGCTTATATTATTGACATATGTTTTTCATGCTTTTTCAACCTTGACTTATATTACAATTAGGTTTATCTTGTGGTATAATGTATATTATATTATAAAATACAAAACACAATAACTTAATAAATGACTTCAGGAAGACCATGCTTATTAACATAAAGCTCTGAAGCCCGAAATAAGGAGATACGATGGGAAATCAAAATTTGACTTTATTAACTGATTTTTATGAGCTGACCATGATGCAGGGTTACTATAATTACGGCCATAACAATGTTGTTGTTTTTGACCTGTTTTACCGCGAGAATCCCTGCGGAGGCGGATATGCCATATGTGCGGGTCTGGAGCAGCTGATTGACTATATCAATAACCTGCGCTTTGGCGATGATGATATTGAATATTTCAGAAGTCTGGGAATATTTAATGAAGCTTTTCTCAAATACCTTAAAAGCTTCCGGTTCTCCGGGGATATATATGCAATTCCTGAGGGAACGGTGGTATTTCCCATGGAGCCCCTGGTTAAAGTAGTGGCTCCCATAATGGAAGCACAGCTGATTGAAACTGCAATTCTTAATATAATAAACCATCAGAGCCTTATTGCAACCAAGGCTTCACGTGTTGTATATGCGGCTAAGGGCAGACCCGTAATGGAATTCGGCCTAAGGAGGGCACAGGGCCCCGATGCTGGTACGCTTGGTTCGAGAGCAGCGGTTATAGGAGGCTGTATCGGCACAAGCAATGTGCTGTCAGCCAAGCTGTATGATATGCCCGCCCTTGGCACCCATGCCCATAGCTGGATAATGAGCTTTGATGATGAGCTGACAGCCTTCCGCAAATACGCGCAGCTTTATCCGCAGAATACCATCCTGCTGGTTGACACCTATGATACTCTGCGTTCGGGTGTTCCCAATGCAATAAGAGTGTTCAGGGAGCTGCGGGAACAGGGCAGAATGCCTTTAAAATATGGTATTCGCCTTGACAGCGGAGACCTTGCATACCTATCAAAAAAAGCACGGAAAATGCTGGATGAGGCAGGCTTTACGGATGCTGCTATAACAGCCTCAAGCGACCTGGATGAATATATAATCGATTCCCTGATTGCCCAGGGTGCAAGAATTGATTCCTGGGGTGTCGGCACCAAGCTTATCACCTCAAGAGATTGCCCTTCCTTCGGCGGAGTATACAAGCTTGCATCAATTAAAAAGGACGGCGTGTTCATACCGAAGATCAAGCTTTCGGAAAGCCACTGGAAGGTAACCAATCCGGGCAATAAAAAGATATATCGCATATACGACAAGGAAAGCGGAAAGGTAAAGGCCGATCTTATTACTCTTAATGATGAAGTATTCTCCTCGGCGGACCCCCTTCTGCTGTTTGATCCCGTCGCCACATGGAAGAAGACCTATCTTGAGCCTGATTCCTATACAATGAGAGAACTCCTGGTGCCCGTATTCATAGAAGGTAAATGCGTGTACACTTCTCCTTCGGTTATGGAGATTCGTGATTATTGCAGCCGGGAACTGGATACCATGTGGGATGAAGTCAAGCGCCTTGTCAATCCTCATGTTGTATATGTGGATTTATCAGAGAAGCTTTATCAGATGAAGGTGCAGCTGCTTAACAGTCTTACCGAAAAAAGCATGCAATAAAGCTTGCGCCAAACAACTTAGGAGGTCTTATTTTGAAAAAAGGCAAAGTCATCATAGTAATAGCCGCTTGCCTGTTAATCCCCCTGACAGGTTTTCTTATCATAAATTCCATCTTTGGTGACGGAAGGAAAAAGTCCGGTATTAATGGCAGTGAGGTATCAGCCTCGCAAATGTCGCCGGATGACAGACCTTCCGGAAGTAATAATAAGGACAATCCACAGAATACATATAATCCACCGTCAGATGAATATGATGGTAATAATACTGATGTGGAGAATAACGATATGACAAATGACCATCCCTCATCCGACACATGGGTTCCTGCAACCACAATGGATCTGGATCCCTCAAGCATTACCGTATATGTAAATAAGGAATATGCCCTGCCCAGGGATTATGTTCCGGATGATCTTGTTGTACCGAACGTTAAATTCGATATTGAAGCCTTCGATGAAAGAAAGCAAATGAGAAGGGAAGCGGCATATGCCCTTGAGGAACTCTTTGCCGCAGCAGAAAAAGCCGGATATGAGCTTTGCGGTATATCGGGCTACCGCTCTTATGACCGTCAAAAGACCATATTCCTGAATAATATTGTAACACGGGGCAAGGATCATACGCTGAAATATTCCGCCGTACCGGGAACAAGCGAGCATCAGACAGGCCTTGCAATGGATCTGTCCTCAAAATCCATGAGATACAGGCTTGTTACCACCTTCTCCTCCTCTTCCGAAGGGAAATGGATTGCCGAAAATGCACATCATTATGGCTATATTGTCAGATACCCGGAGGACAGAATAGATATAACAGGCTATGCATATGAGCCCTGGCACATAAGATATGTGGGGCGGGACCTTGCAACATATTTATATGAAAATAACCTGACACTGGATGAGTATTATAATTACAAACCCAGTGAAGGATTTGATTTTGAGGCGATTTATGCCGACTTAATCAACTATGTACCCCCTGCAACACCTACCCCGATACCTTATCCGATAACAATTATACCGGCAGGAACCATTCTTGAAGGAGATCTTACCCTTCCCGAAAATACATCTATAAACGGCAGCATAACCCTGGTTAAGGATCTTAAGCTTAAGGACGGAACCATACTTCCCGAAGGCACAGTATTAAGCGGGACAATAATTCTTCCTAAAAATACCGTCTTAAATTGCATAATAATTCTTCCGGTTGATGTTGTTGTCGAGGACGGCATCGTATTGCCCGAGGGAGCAATAATAGCCGACGGCGACCCGCTGCCTGACAGAACCTTCCTGGAATGCAGCCTTACGCTGCCCACAGGTACCCTCCTTGAAAGTGATGTATTGCTTCCGAAGGGAACCCGGCTGGAAAATGCCGTACTTATGCAGGAAGCAATCATTCCGGGTTCAAATGATTTGGCTGATATTATCCCGGATGCGGAAGATGACGAGGATGACGCACCTGCTGAAGAAGGTTCTGATTTGGCGGATGAATTGCACCATAATAGCAATGATGCGAATGGAGTAATCCCTGATATTATTATTAACAGTGTTAAGGTTCAGGGAAAAGATACCCCTGGCGGTGAGGATTCGCAAAACGGTAATGATACCGCTAATAACGGGACTGATGTAAACACCGGAGATGCCCAGAACGACGAAGATACACAGAGCAGTGGTGATACCCAAAGCGACGGTGATGCCCAAAGCAGCGGTGATACTCAAAGTAACGGTGATGCCCAAAGCAGCGATGATACTCAAAGTAACGGTGATGCCCAAAGCGGCGGTGATACCCAAAACAACAGCGATTCACAAGGCAATGGGTCTTCACGGGAGAATGGGGATACTGCGCCTGAGGCCAATATACCGGGAAATATCAATCTCCCCAAGGGCACAATATTAAATCTTGGAAATGTACTGCCGGAGGGTGCGGTTTTAGATTTCGGAACAGTGATATACATTCAATATGCAGATTTTTAACAGGAATATGACTCTTCTTTATCGTCGGATAATATTATAGAATAGCTTTTATTATAAATACTTTATCACATCGCTTGTCAGGAGGATTTTATGAGACTGGTTTTGGCAATACTGTTTCTGGTAATTTTCTTTATAGCAACCTTGCCTTTGATGCTTGTTGAATTCATATTAAGCAAAACAAACCGGCATGCAATGGCAGCCAGTTCCCAGAAAATTGTGCGGTTTGGCTTCAGGATTCTGTTGTTAATTGCAGGTGTGAAAAGAACCGTTATTGGTACAGAGAATATACCTGTTAATGAGCCCGTCCTGTATGTATCAAACCACAGGAGTTATTTTGATATTCCTGTTGCATATTTGTCACTGCCCACCCTGACAGGCTTTATGGCCAAGAAGGAGATAAACAGAGTGCCTTTCCTGAGAGTATGGATGCGCTTCATACAATGCCTTTTCCTGGACAGGAATGATATAAGGCAGGGCATGCAAACCATTCTGAAAGGAATTGAACAGATAAAAGCCGGATATTCAATCTTCATATCTCCGGAAGGGACCAGGAACCATGGTGAGGACATGCTTCCGTTTAAGGAGGGCAGCTTTAAGATGGCAGAAAAGACCGGCTGTGCTATTGTTCCCGTTGCCATATCCAACAGTGATGAAATATTTGAAAAGCATATGCCGAAAATCAAACGGGCTCATGTTGTATTGGAATTCTGCAGGCCCATATACCCTGACAACCTTGATAAGGAAGAAAGGAAACGAATCGGCGTATATGTTCAGGGTATTATACGAGAAGCTCTTAACAGGCACAAGGCAATTTATGAAAAATCGTAAAGTGTCGATAAGCTATAAAATTTACTATTTATTTTTTATATAAAAGATGTTACAATAAACGTTGCCGGACAGGGTCCCGGAACTAACAATGTACAAGGCAGGAGGTACATAACCCATGAGCACCCTATCAATAGTTTTAATAATAGTTGCCGTTGTAGTGATTGCCGTATTAGTTGTACTGTATATCCTCGGTAAGAGGCTGCAGAAAAAGCAGGCTGCATCCGAGGAGCAGATGAAGGCGGCTGCCCAAACGGTATCCATCCTGGTAATAGATAAGAAGAAAATGAGGCTGAAGGATGCCAATCTTCCAAAGGTCGTAGTTGACCAGACTCCAAAATACTTGAGGGCTTCAAAGGTACCGATAGTAAAGGCCAAGATAGGTCCGAAGGTTATGTCCCTTGTATGCGACGCCAAGATATTTGATATCATTCCGGTTAAAAAGGAAGTAAAAGCTGTCTTAAGCGGCATATATATCATGGATGTCAGGGGTTTAAGAAGCGGCCTTGAAACAAAGAAGGAAAAGAAAGGCCTGTTTAAGAAAATAACAGGCGTGTTCTCAAAAAAGAAATAAATAATAACCCTTACCTTAAGAAATACCCGGTAAGGGTATTTTATTATTTATACACCTCTGACACTGTCAGGCTGTATTCTGCCCGGAGCAGGACTTAAGCCTGCTGCTTGCCCGGTAAAAGGATTCGTTACGGAGATTTAGCATCACGAGGGATTAACATGACAAAGGTTTTACATCACAGGAGGTTAACATCAAGGAGGGTTAACATTACGGACGTTAACACCATAAGGGATTTACATTACGCAGGTTCAACATCACGGAGGGCTTATGAGAAGTAAAAGATTATTTGTTCTGACATTAATATTCGCTGTACTGCTTATGATATTGATAGGGTTGGTATTTTATGTCCTAAACAGAGAAAATGATCCTGATACGAAGGTGCCGGGTATCAGTGCCGACAATGGATCCATAGAAGCCTCTCCTTCGGAAAAACCCCGGGATGAAGCATCAGCTCCCGATACTAACTCCCCCGATCAGGGAGAAGTGCCGGAGACTATAGATGACTCAGGAAAAACAGATGGGGTATCTGATAATAATACTTCCGTTACGGGCGATCTAAATTCAAATGATTCAGACTCAAATGATTCAGATTCGGACGGTTCGGATGTTTCAGGTTCGGATACCAGTGCTGATACCCTTCAAAAAGCGATTACCCTGGTCTTTGCAGGGGACATCAACCTGGACGAGGATTCAAAACCCGTTGCCCGGTATGACAGGGAGCAAAAAGGAATATCAGGCTGCATATCCCCCGGCTTAATAGATGAGATGACATCCGCCGACATTATGATGCTGAACAATGAATTTGCCTTCAGCAACAGGGGTACCGAGGAACAGAATAAATCATACACCTTCCGTGCAAAGCCTGAGAGGGTTGGAATACTTAAGGAAATGGGAGTTGATATCGTATCCCTTGCCAATAACCATGCCCTCGATTTTGGAATGGAGGCGCTTCTTGATACATTTGAGACTCTTGAGAATAATGGTATCGACTATGTGGGTGCCGGAAGGAACCTGGACCGTGCAAAGGCTCCCGTCTATTATGAAATCGGCGGCTTAAAAATTGCCTTTCTGGCCGCCTCAAGAGTAGTGTTTGCAATGGACTGGTATGCAGGCAAGGACAGCCCCGGCATGGTCGGAACCTATGACCCGGCGCTAATCCTGGAATCCATACGGGAGGCTAAGGCTGAAAGCGACTTTGTCGTAATATACCTTCACTGGGGTGTTGAAAGAACCAATTACCCGGTAGATTACCAGAAGGAGCTTGCAAGAAAATATATAGATGCAGGGGCAGATGTTGTGGTTGGCTGCCACCCTCATGTAATGCAGGGATTTGAGTTTTATAAGGATAAGCCCATCGCATACAGTCTAGGCAACTATTGGTTCAATGCCTCCAAAAGGGAAACAGGGCTTTTGAAAATTACCATAAACCCCGATAAATCCTTCACTGCGCAGCTTATTCCCGCAATGTCGGAAAACACCTACACATATATGCTGGAGGACGAAGCGGACAGGGAAAAATATTATAATTTCATTAAGGAAATATCCTTTGGAGTTGAAATTGACGATAACGGCTATATCCGCCAGACAAGCAATTAATTCTTCATATTAATACTATATATTAAATTAAACTATGCATTGCCAGATACCCGGCCATATCCGTAGTTGTTTTATTAATGTGCATATATTATCTTACGGTTGCTGAATAGCCCGCCGATTTAACGGCAACAATTCAATATGAATACATATTGAATACGGGACAAAGCCGCATTATACGCAGCATCTGCATTATGCGGCTCACCGCTTTCAGCTTACGGGAGGTAAATATGCGAAATATTTTTATTAAATGCCGGCTGATGACTGGCAAAAGCTCTGTCAGACTGTGGCTTCTGCTTCTGATTATACTGTTATCCATGGCCGGGATGTGGCTTATAGGCCTGCATGCAAGGGCTGTTGAAGGGAGAACGGCAGGCTCTGTAACCGACAATATAGCGGGCAAGATTATACGTTTTCATGTAATCGCAAACAGTGACGGCAAAAGGGATCAGCTCCTTAAGCTTAAGGTAAGGGATGCCCTTATAGATGAGCTGTCCCCTTATCTTGATGAGGCAGCGGATATTGAGAGCAGCCGATGTATTATAGAGGATAAAATCCCGGCTCTTAAGGAGCTGGCCGAAAAGGTCCTTACGGATGAGGGCAGCTTCAGCCCTGTAACGGTAACTCTGGGTAATTGTTATTTCCCATTGAAGGTATACGGCAATTACACCTTCCCGCCCGGCACTTATGAAGCCCTGCAGGTTAAGATAGGCAAGGCTTCCGGCAAGAACTGGTGGTGCGTCATGTTCCCGCCCCTGTGCCTGGTAGATGAGACATACAATATTGTCGACGAGGAAGGAGACAAGAAGCTTCAGCTTCTGCTTGACGAGGATGAATATGAAGCCCTTTTGGAAAAGGATGTACCGGTAAAGGTAAAATTCAAGCTGTGGAAATATATTAAAAAGCTGTTTTCCGGTAAAGACTGACCTTTATGAGCACAGCCGGTTATATTATCGTAATTGATGAAAATATTTTACCTATATGCTGTCAGCTATGATGTCGGATATGTTGTCAATTATGATGCCGGATGCGTTGTCGGTTATGATACCGGATGTTTTGCCGGTTATGATATCGGATATTTTGTCCGTTATGATGCCGGTTATGTTTAGCATATAACGCCGGTTTATATTGTTTGGTATAATATTTTGCCGGATATGACGCCGGTTATATTGTCGGGTATGTTGTAAGAGGTTGGCCTGTGTGATAAAATACATTTATTATATTTTATTGGAGGCCGTATGAATTCAATTGTGGTAAGGGCTTATGCCAAGATTAACTTAAGCCTTGATGTACTTAGAAAGCGCGAGGACGGTTACCATGAGATAAGGATGATTATGCAGACGCTTGATCTGCATGATACCATAACCATAAAAAAGATGCATAAGGACAGTATCGAAGTAAGAACAAACCTGCCTTATCTGCCGGTCGACCATAGAAACCTTGCCTTTAAGGCGGCGCTTCTCTTTAAGGAAGCAATGCATATAGGTGACGGCCTGCAGCTTAATATCCATAAGAGGATACCGGTTGCCGCAGGGCTTGGCGGCGGAAGCGCTGATGCAGCGGCGGTGCTTGAAGGCCTGGACCGGATGTATCAGACAGGGATATCCCTTCAGAACATGATAAATCTGGGTGTCAGGCTGGGTGCAGATGTTCCCTTTTGCATAATGAAGGGCACTGCTTTAGCCGAGGGTATAGGTGAAGTCCTTACCCCTGTAAAGCAAATGCCCGATTGTTATATATTGCTCATTAAGCCCAATCTCATTGTATCTACAAAACATGTATATCAAAGCCTGAGGCTTGAGCACGATACCCCGCATCCCGATATTGACCGCATGCTTCATGCAATAAACAGCCATAGCCTTGCGGATATGGCTGCCTGTATGGGTAATGTACTTGAAAGCGTAACCGTCAGGGATCACCCTGTAATTCAGGAGATAAAGGATAAGCTTATCTTGAGCGGCTCCATGGCTTCCCTTATGAGCGGAAGCGGACCCTCCGTATTCGGCCTGTTTGACAGCAAAGAAGCCGCTGACGAAGCTTATGAATATTTCAGCAAATGCAAATACTGCCAGCAAATATTTCTAGCCAGGCCCTATAACCCGGTTAATGATTTCTAACCAGACCCTATAATCCGGTTAATGATTTATATCATTCAGAGGATTCATTTCTTAAATAAAGTCATGAGTATTCCTGATTATGGGATATGCAAGGGGTTATTGCAGCCACTCTTATTATTAGATTTCTGACATCATTAATCATTTTGCCCCTGGCTTCATTAAAGGGCTTAAGATCCTCCCTTGCCTGATCCGGATCCAGAACGAATCCCGAGCCTGCAGCACCCCTTGCACCAATATTGCAGAGAACTGCTCCGACGATAATCATTAATATGCCTATTACCGCTCTCCCAAGCGGAAAGAAGATACCGCCGCCGAAGGGGCCATTGCCGGGGAAGGGGCTGGAAAGGCTGGAAAAGGTTTGTGCCGCAGTAAAAAACACGGATATAAAGAGTATAATGCCGACTATAATCAATACCAGGCCTATATAGTATGTTACTTTTCTATGGGTTTTTATCTTTGCCATATTTTCCTCCTTAATATGCATTATTTATTATGAGCTTCTGCAAGCTTCCTTTCATGTCTTCTTTTCATGTCTTCTTTTCATGTCTTCTTTTCATGTCTTCTTTTATGTCTGCTTTAAAGTATTGATCTTGCTTTTTGCATACATGATTATATTACCATAAAAACCATATAATTGTATTATAATATTATTATATTTTAATAAGACTTTTCCAGCTTATTCGACATAAATATTAGTATATATATTATGCCATGCCTCTTATGATTATAGTCACGAGTGTTCCGGGCTATAGTTATAAATATAAAACAGGGCTGCACTATGTTTTTTCATAGGCAACCCTGTCATTATGTTCAATTCTCATACTTTTATGAGTTCAGCTTATCGGCTGCGGCCTGATTTTTAGTTATTTCCCGGTATAACCAGTCATATCATCCTCTTCGGAAATTGAATCTCTCCAGTCTTCAAGCTTCTTAATTGTAGCCTCAATAGTCTTTTTAGATATATCGGGAAGCTCTCCGCCCCAAGCCTTCGTAGCCAATTCAAAGCCCTTTTTAACTGCATTAATCATCTCATCGGCTTTGGTGGGATCACCGCCTGTCAATGCCTTGGCAAATGACAGGAGTCTTTCCGAGGTCTGTTCGATACCCCAGTATCCGTCTTCTGCAATATCCCTCTGAGCCTGGGCTATTGTCTCCGGGTCCGCCTCAAACTTGCCTTCCCTTAAAAACCCGTATATGTCCGTAGCTTCATTGTAGGTCTTGCCCTGCTTTAAGAGCATTTTCTCCACAAGATCCCTTAAGGCTCTTGACCTTTGCTCAGCTTCCTCCAGCAGTCTTTTTATGGTTTCATTGTCTCTCTTATATACCTTTTTGCCGCCATCCGATGCGCTGTTTCTTTCATAGACTGCTGCCGCATCATTTGAAACACTGTTGCCGGCCTGATTATCCGGCTGACTTCTCTTAGTTCCGGCGGTACTGCTTTCATAACCGCCTGCGCTTGTGTTAATTCCGTTTACGCCCATATTTTCCTCCGTTTCTAAGAAGATTTTCCTTCTTAACTTAATTACCATCCATGGCATCGGGAGGATATACCCTCCTTGGCTGTACACTACTGTACTGCAAAGTATATATCGGCTTACGGATGCTGTTTGTTAACGGATAAGGCAAATAAATCCATAAAATTTGCTACAGTATGGAGTCCACCTTCTTCATGATTATCAGCTTGTCGCCCTCTTTAATATTATCATCCTCCATTTCATTGATAGCCATTATATTATCCACGGTGGTATAATACTTCTTGGCAATCTTCCACAGACTGTCACCCGGCTTAACTATGTAGCCTACCATACCGGGCATCGACTGCAGCTTTTCAAGATCAATATCCGCCACCTCTATATCGGTTATTATGGGCTCCGTAACCTTGTCAAACACTATTGTATTGAGATTAATTACAGCCTTTACCTCTATTTCGTCACTGTCCAGCATCATAACGCTAAGCTGGTCAATACCTGGCTTAATCTCGAAGGCGCTGCCTTCACTCATTCCCTTTACCTCTATAATCTGCGTAAATGGGATTGCACCCCTCAGAGCATTCATAGGCCTTGTGTCATCCTCCGTTATGTACAGCAGCCTTAAATCAATAATACCCTCTACCTGCAGCTCGGTGCCCTGTACAAGGATGTCATCAATCTTTATATCGCCCACGGTGTGGCATATCTGCAGCATTTTCGGCTGATCCTCCGGTATCCTTACCCGGTCGGCTATCCTGTACTTGCTGTTGTTTTTTACAACCAGATTCTCATAGGTTGCCTCCCTGATAACCGGCGTTATGTCTTTAGACGGACTGTAGACATCGCACAATATTTCAGGCTCCTCTATATCATAAACCTTAATAGCCATCTCGAGGATGACTTCAATATCCAGCACCCTGTCCTCCCCGTCAGAATCCGGCTTGACCTCCAGGCTTTTACTTAGAATCCTGAAGGTAATGTCCTCCACCATGTCTTCGTTGCAGCCGTTGCATTCGATGGTGCCGCCGAAGGGAATTTCAGTCTCATAGTATTCAATAGGGCTGTCTTCGTTTTCACTGCTATAGAGCACAAACACCGGAAGCTCTCCCTTAATCATGAACCTGTCCTCCAGCAGCCTGACCTCTACATTGTTAAGCCGGATATCATCATAAAGCATGGCGGATATATTGCCCTTATTGGTCGGCAGCGTAATCTCGTCCTTTATGCGAAAGGTATCCTTCTTGTCAATTCTTACGTCGGTTATTTCTATCTTTTTATTGATATAACAGACATTCTCAGGGCCTTCCACCATTACTGCGGTTTCCTCGTCATACAGCTCCTCAACAGCAACATTCAGGCGCACTATGGATTTTATACTTAATTTTCGGGAATTTATAAGCCCTGCTGTAAGATCCTCCAGCTCCCATTTGACTATCGGCTCGTCATCGGCGCAGGTAAGCTCCATATTTATCATCTCATCAAATGGTATTTCACCGGAAATATTATGTATCGGCCTTACATCCTCACCGCACAGGTACAGAACGTTGAATATGAGGCTTCCCTTGACCAGAAGCTTGCCGTTCATAGCCTTGATATCATTGATATTAACTTCGCCCTGCTCGGTTATAATCATATCGATATCCGGCTTTGCATCCGGGACATTGAAATCATCATCCAATGTAAGCTGCAGGGTGCTCTTACATTTCAATTTATTCATATGAATATTCTTTTTAACTAACTCCACTTAAATCCCTCCTTGAATTCGGACATACGATGGAATGCCTCTTTCATATCATATTCACCGGACAAGGGATTTATGAATTATATGTTGGGTCCGGCGCAACAAAAAAGGACCTGCTTTTGGCAGATCCCGATCAATTATTATAAGCTTATCCCTGGCTGCATAAAAATAGTTCAACGTCCCTGGTCAGTAAATCAGTATAACTGTATGACATAATACGAACCGGCATATCCTTGCTCCCTGCCACCTTGATCAGAAAGATGCTGGGATAGGTTTCGGATATAATCCCTTCGGTTTCATCGATTTTATGTCTCCCCCTGTTAATCCTTATCTTAACCTTCTTTCCCGTATGGCTGATTACAGCGTTGCGTACCTTATTCACATCACTCTGTTTCATCATATATACTCCTTACAGTAACAATTTCTATGCATCATAGACATTATAGCACGAAATTCTAATAATTGTCAATGAATTTTCAGACAATTTGAAACAATAAAAACCTTTGTATAAAAAAATATGCACATTAAAACTTTCCTTTTTTGGTGGTTTTTATGGAATATTTTAATATGCATAGTCCGTTAAGCTCATTTTATAAAGCAAATATGCACAAAAAACACGGATATCCGTCCTCAAAAAATGATCAAAAACATGAAAAATAAAAAACACAATATATAGGAAAATAATCTGCACAAAAAACTAAATATAGTTGTTTTCTGTCATTTTTCTTATAATGCACTTATTCGAAAACAACATTTTTATCTATAAACTCCATTTTAACAACGATATAGGGATATGTTATTACCTGTGCAGCATTATCATCCGAGGAAGGGCCTATGAGATTGGTATCAATATAAATGGCATTTTCGGTAAGATATAATTCCTCTACAGCAATGCTGTATCCTCCGCTGTTTTGTTTGCCATAGCCCACCACTATGTAAAGGTTATCCTTATTGGAGTAGGACAGCTTAAAGGGTTCTTCCTTTTTTTCATCAATAATCTCCTTAAGCTCTCCGGGTAAATCTGCGTCTTCAACAACAGTAAAATCAATATCTCTTATCTTCTTTATTCCCTCATCATCCTTTTTGCAGCCTGTAAGTCCAAAGCACATAAAAGCCATTATAGTAAGCATCAGGTATATTAAGTATTTCCTCATTATAACCTCCGAATGCTATGCTTTTATTTAATTCTATGAGATATATGGCTTTTTTATGTTTCAAGGCTTTCCTAATGGCTTGCCTTTAGCTTTCCTTTGAATACCTGTATAGATAGCAAAAAGGAAAGCCGGTAAGCTTTTCATATTAATCAGCAGGGCGGACCCGATGTCCGCCCAAATTATGCACCATAAAGTGTTACTTGCGTTTCTGTACTAAAGCCATTAGTCCGTGAGGCCCTTCATCTATTTCTATGGTGTCACCCTCATTAACCTGGTCGCTTAATATAAGCCTTGCGCTAAGTGTCTCCACGTTTTTCTGCAGGAAGCGCTTCAAAGGCCTTGCCCCAAATGCCGGATCATATGAGCTTTCAACAATATAATCCTTCGCCCCGGGTGTTAACATGACGGTGATTTCCCTGTCTGCAAGACGCTTATTAAGATCTGCCGTCATTAGATCAATTATATCGTTGATATTATTTCTGGTAAGAGGCCTGAACATAATGATTTCGTCCAGACGGTTCAAAAATTCCGGCCGTAAGGAAGCCCTGAGCTCCTTCATCACCATATTCTCCACCTCGCTGCTTATTTCACCGCTTTCATCCGCTCCTTCCAGAAGGTATCTTGAACCTATATTGGAGGTCAGGATTATAATTGTATTCTTAAAATCCACCGTTCTTCCCTGGGAATCGGTAATCCTTCCGTCATCCAATACCTGAAGCAGCACATTGAATACATCGGGATGGGCCTTCTCCACCTCGTCGAAAAGAATGACCGAGTAAGGCTTCCTGCGAACCGCTTCCGTGATCTGCCCGCCTTCTTCGTATCCCACATATCCCGGAGGCGCTCCGATAAGCCTTGCAACGGAATGCTTCTCCATGTATTCGCTCATATCAATCCTGACCATGTTCTGTTCATTATCAAACAGGCTCTCGGCCAAAGCCTTGGCAAGCTCGGTCTTGCCCACACCCGTAGGGCCTAGGAACAGGAAGGATCCTATGGGCTTCTTCGGATCCTTTATGCCCGCCTTGGAACGCAGTATTGCATCCGATACCTTATCCACCCCTTCATCCTGTCCAATAACACGCTTGTGAAGCTCCAAGCTTAAATTAAGGGTCTTGTTCCTTTCGCTCTCCGTAAGCTTTGTAACCGGTATACCTGTCCAGCGGGATACAATTTTGGCTATCTCCTCTTCGCTGACATTTTCATGGACAAGGGTAAAGTCATCCTCCCTGATCTTCTCTTCCTCAAGGCGCAGCTGGTTCTGAAGCTGGGGAAGCCTTCCGTACTTAAGCTCGGCCGCTTTGTTAAGGTCATAATTGCGCTCGGCAACCTCAATCTCATTATTCAAGGCTTCCATCTCTTCCCTGAGCTTATGGATTCTTTCAATTGCAGCCCTCTCATTGTCCCACTGTAATTTGGCATTGGCAAATTCCTCCCTGAGTTCCGACAGCTCCTTTGAAAGCTCGGCAAGCCTCTCTTTGCTCAGCCTGTCCTCCTCCTTCTTAAGGGCAGCCTCCTCTATCTCAAGCTGCATAATCCTTCTTTGCAGATCATCCAGCTCGGTAGGCATGGAATCCAGCTCCGTCTTAATTAGGGCGCAGGCTTCATCCACAAGATCTATTGCCTTATCCGGCAGGAACCTGTCGGAAATGTATCGGTTGGAAAGTACTGCTGCGCTTACCAGCGCACTGTCCGATATCTTAACGCCGTGGAACACCTCATAGCGTTCCTTTAGTCCTCTTAGGATGGATATGGTATCCTCAACGGTCGGCTCGTCCACCATAACAGGCTGGAATCTCCTTTCCAGAGCGGCATCCTTCTCTATATACTTGCGGTATTCATTTAGCGTGGTGGCTCCTATGCAATGAAGCTCACCCCTGGCAAGCATCGGCTTGAGCATATTGCCGGCGTCCATGGAGCCTTCGGTCCTGCCCGCACCGACTATGGTATGGAGCTCGTCAATGAACAGGATTATCCTTCCCTCGCTCTTTTTAATCTCCTCCAGCACAGCCTTAAGCCTTTCCTCGAATTCGCCCCTGTACTTGGCTCCCGCTACAAGAGCGCCCATATCCAGCGCAAACAGCCTCTTGTCCTTAAGCGACTGAGGGACATCACCCTTTACAATCCTTTGCGCAAGCCCTTCTGCCACAGCAGTCTTTCCCACACCGGGCTCGCCGATTAAGACAGGGTTGTTCTTGGTCTTTCTTGAAAGTATGCGTATAACATTCCTTATCTCACTGTCCCGCCCTATGACAGGGTCCAGCTTCTGCTCTTTGGCTCTTGCCACCAGGTCATAACCATACTTTTCAAGGGTATCATAGGTAACCTCCGGATTGTCGCTGACCACCCTCTGATTGCCCCGTACCGTCTGAAGCGCCTTAAGAAACCTATCCCTTGTGATATTAAAGTCATTAAGCAGAGGCTTCACATTTCTGCCCGGATTTTTCAGCATGGCCAGGAACAAGTGCTCCACGGAAACATANNTCGTCTCCCATCGTCCTTGCCTCATCCTCTGCGCTAATAAGTATCTTGTTAAGGTCGCTGCCTGCATAAACCTGACCGCCGGATACCTTCGGCCTTCTGTTCAGCAGCCCCTTGACCTGGGCAAGAAAAACCTCNNGTGTTAATCTCCATCTTATCAAAAAGCCTCTTAATCAGGCTGTCCTCCAGTGTCAGCAGGCTGTACAGCAGATGCTCCGCATCAAGCTCCTGATGGCCGTACTCATATGCAAGCTTCTCACAGCCCTCCACCGCACGAATTGAATTCTGTGTAAATTTGCTGATGTTCATGTTATTCCTCCTCATATATGCTATGCATGTTTAGTATACTCATAATCAACTGTTAACAAAATGATTGTCTGTTCTATTACAACTATAACACCGAGACAGAAAAAATGCAAGTATGTACTATTAATTTTATTATTTTTTGGATATGCATGGAAATAGCAAGCAATATGATATAAAATAATAAAAAGCAGTGTTCATAATAATTATTATCAGGTGGTGTAGAAGATGAAGGATAAATATCTTTATTTGCTTGCTTCGTTTGATAAAGAAACGCAAGATAAACTTGACTCATATTATGATATCGNNCGCAACCCTAACGAACGTTAAGTTAATATTATTAAGAAGGAGTGTAAATATGGATATTGAAAAAAGGCTCAATATATTACAAAACACTTATGCCGCAGCAATTGCGGAGGCTGTAAACACTTATGAGAATCTCAAGGTATTGGAGGCAGTTGTTGAAAAAAGAAAAGGAAGGCAGGTACAGACAGCACCGTATTTGAATCAGCAATTGGGTATTCAAGATGCTGAAGACGTATTTTATAAGCTTTCAGAAATTTACGGCTGCGCAAACTGGTCTGTAGCAAAAACTGATGACGGTTATGTTGCAACTGCAACTTCATGCAAGCTTAGTGCGCTGTCTAAGAAGATGGGCGGAGCCAACCCCTGCAGCGGCTGGTGCCTTGATCCCATGACAGCCATGCTGTGCGACATATGCAAAACAGACAGCAGTTGCATAACCGTTGAGGGCACCCTGATGAACAGCGACTGCTGTAAAGTCATTATTCATGCCGGACATATTAATAGCGAAAGCAAAAATAGTGCGGATGACGCTTAACAGTAATTTGAGTTGGATGATATGTAAAATATAGCTTATTTAATCAAGCCGGCACATATAATTAATAAAAAAGTAAATGAGGCTATATATGGATATATACATAGTACAACCCGGGGATACTCTTGAGTCTATTGCAGAAAGATTTGGCGTGTCGGCAACAAGGCTGGCTCTTGACAATAATCTGACCGAATCAGCCAGCCTGGTTCTCGGACAGACCATTGTGATACTGTATCCGAGGCAGGTCTATATTGTAAAGGAAAATGATACCCTCCAGAGTATAGCTGATGCCCACAATATACCTCTCATGCAGTTGTTAAGAAATAATCCGTATCTGTCTGATAGGGAATTTATATATCCTGGCGAATTGCTTGTAATAAGCTATAACAATAATAAGGGTCTTATTAATACCATAGGCTTTGCCAGCCCGTTCATCGACAGAAATGTTCTGACGAAAATATTGCCCTTTCTGACTTACGTTACAATATACGGATATCAAGCTAAACCTGACGGCAGTATCGGCAGTGTTGAAGACTCTATGATTATATCGCTTGCCAAAGAGTATGGCGTTGCACCCCTGCTGATGCTGTCAACCTTCACGCTGCAGGGGGTTGAGAATATTGAAACATATTATATCATACTGGAAAACGAAGGCCTGATAAACAGGCAGATTGATAACATCATAGATATTCTCAATGAAAAAGGGCTTTTCGGTGTGCTAATAGCATATCAGTTTATATCTGAAGATAATATAGCGTTATATGAAAGCTACACTGATATGCTTGCCGCAGGGCTTCATGATGAAGGCTACCGGCTGTTTGTATCCATTACTCCCTTCGCAGTATCGGATAATAACCAGGTAACCTTCCCACGACTGGATTATTCGAATATAGGCAGGGCTGCCGATAAATTTGTACTGATAAATTATACATGGGGACAAAACTTTGGACCGCCCTTGCCGATAACCTCCATAAGCATTACAGAAAAGTTCCTTGAATACATCGTAAACCAGGTGCCGCCGGATAAGCTGATTCTAGGAATACCTTCTATAGGCTATGACTGGGAAATTCCTTATACGGCCGGAATTTCGTCTGTAAGAGCCTTAAGTGTGAACTCGGCAGTTAATCTTGCCCGCAGTGTAGGCGCAATAATTAATTTTGATGAGGTTTCATATACTCCTTTTTTTGAGTATACCGTTAGCTATGAGGGCTCACTTATTAATCACATTGTGTGGTTTATTGACGCAAGAACTGTTGATGCGGCTATTAGGCTTGCCCGCAGAAACAGAATCCCGGGAATAGGGGTCTGGAATATCATGTACTATTACGCCCAACTGTGGCTGGTTATAAACTCCCAATATCAGATAGAAAAAATATTTCCAGAACCATAGCTGTAAATATATAGCTGCCGAATATTTTCCTGCTTATTGAGCAATCATGTAAGCAGGATTTCTTATGCCTGGAATCCTTCCGAAACTGCAAATTCAATTAAGCCGTAAAATGTCCTATAGAAGGAGGCAATTATTGTGAATTGCAACAGATATGAATGCCCGATATGCCTGGGGCAAAATCTAATCTTAAAGTATGAAGCGAATTATGTATACACTTATATTCTTGATTCCGACGCTCCGGGACTGCTTAATGCGGAGGAGTTTCTGTCCTGGCTGTATGACAGAAGGGAGCTTAAGCACAATCGAACTTACATCGAATGCATCAAATGCGGCGCCCAGTACCCGTATACCTTTATAGCCGGTGTACTTGATCATAGGGAATAAAAAAAGCGCATAGCAATCCTGAATACATTCTCTCTGCGCTTTCATTATCATATAGCTTGCAGCCAAAACAATCGAAGGAGCTATTATATAATAGCGTCTATTGTTATGCTGTGATTCTTGGACAGGTCTACAAAATCAGAGCCTACACGGACAACCGGCCTTGAAAGGGAGAGCTTGTTTATCATGATTACCTCCCCTTCCCTTCCGTCACTTAGGCGGACTGTAGTATGAAGATAGGCTTGTACTATCCTTTCCATGAATATTATTAAGAAGCCTGGGTCAAACTTCAGGAAGCCGTCTCTTTCAAAGCTCTCAACCACATCAAAGGGACAGATGGCTTTCCTGTATCTGCGGTTTGATGTCATTGCATCATATACATCGGCTATGCCGATAATCTTGGCAAAATCCTCTATCTGATCGGATCTGAAGCCATTGGGATATCCCGTTCCGTCACATCTTTCATGATGCATCAGTGCGGCATATTTTACCCTTATATCAATCGGATAGTCCTTGAGAAGCTGGTATCCCTTAATCGTATGTGTCTTTATTATATTAAATTCCTGATCCGTAAGCTTTAAGGGCTTTGCAAGTATTTCCCTGGGGACCAGCATCTTCCCAATATCATGGAGAAGTCCCGCCAGAGTAAGTATTCTGGCTTCCTCCCTGCTAAGCTTGAGCCATACTGCAAAGATACTGCATATCAGGGATACATTGAGCGAATGTACATATGTGATATCATCATAATCCCTGATACCATGGAGCATTTCAAAAATATGGGCGCTGTTTCGTCCTTCCCGGAGTATGCGGTCCGTATCGGCCAGGAGAGCCTCAATATCCAGCACTTCATTGCTGGTTAACATCTGGTTAAAGTTCTTTTCAACATTATTTACCGATTCAATATAGGTCTTGTTAAATTTCTTGAATTCAGGAGAATTCCTGAGCATTTCTATGTATGAATCTTCCTTGGCATGCTGCGTGGCAATCTCCATCTTGTACACAAACAGCCCATATATGTTATAGAACCTTAACCTGGTAATCATTCTCTCATCAAGCCTGGTGCCCTTGGTAATGACAAGCTGGTCATTCATAGTATATATATCGGCTGCAACTGTCATACCGGGCTCGGCCTGATCAGTCCTTATCCTGATAACCTCCATAGCCGCACCCCCATATTCTTATCTATACGTACCTTCTTCTTCAGTATACAATTTTCTGCAAAAAATTACAAGCTACACTTAATCCTTGCTTAATTATTGTCGCACCGGAATTAGCTTCTATAATTAATGTCACACTGAGATTAGCTTCATGAGGTCGGCCTTGTTTACTTTATTTTGCTGCTTTATTCCGTAAGAACAAGCTCCACCGGGCAATGGTCACTTCCCATGACATCCATATGGAGGATTGTATCCGCAATCCTGTCCTTCAGCCTGTCCGACACAATAAAATAGTCGATACGCCAGCCAACGTTCTTTTCCCTGGCATTGAACATATATGACCACCAGGTGTAAGCGCCCTCCATATTCGGATATTTGTATCTGAAGGCATCAATAAACCCGCTGTCCAGCAGCCTGGTCATTTTTGCCCTCTCCTCGGGTGTAAAGCCTGCATTTTTCACATTTGATTTGGGGTTTTTAAGATCTATCTCCTTATGGGCTACGTTCATGTCCCCGCATATAATCAGCGGCTTTATCTCATCCAGCCCCATCAGGTAGTCCCTGAAATCATCCTCCCACTGCATGCGATAATCAAGCCTTGCAAGCTCACGCTGGGAATTTGGAGTATATACGGTCACAAGGTAAAAATCCTCGTACTCGCAGGTAATAACCCTGCCCTCATCATTATGTTTGTCAAGGCCAAGATTGAAGCTGACATTAAGGGGTGTTTTCTTTGTAAAAACAGCCGTACCTGAATATCCCTTTTTTGCTGCAGAGTTAAAATACTGTTGATAGCCCTCAAAGGCTATATCTACCTGTTCCGGCTGAAGCTTTGTCTCCTGCAGGCAGAAGATGTCGGCGTCTGTCTTTCTGAAAAAGTCTTCAAAACCCTTATTGATGCAGGCCCTGAGTCCGTTAACATTCCATGTAATCAGCTTCATTATTTACACCTCTTTGCTTAAAGTTGTTTATACGGAAATCATATATCCTACGCTTATACAATAGCTGCGGTTGTTTATCTTACAATTACCTTATCATTTATCTGTAACCCATTATTACATCATATAGCTCATCGAGGGTGGCAACTATCCTGTCGGCTCCGGCCGTCTTAAGCTCTTCCCTGCTGCCGAAGCCGTACAACACCCCGATGGAGGATATACCGACAGCTTTGGCTCCCTCTATGTCGTATTTGCGGTCACCGACCATTACTACTCCGGACATATCTGTTATATGGTTTTTATCCAGGGCATATCTTATGACGTCTTCCTTGCGGGAGCGCTGATTATCGTCAAAGGTTGCTCCGCATATGTCATCAAAGTATACATCCAGCCTGAAATTCTTAAGTATCTGCCTTGCCAGCGGTTCGGGCTTGGAGGTGGCGACTATTATAGTTTTGCCGGCCATTTTCAACTTGGACAGGAATTCCTCCATGCCCTTATATACCTCGTTTTCATTAATTCCGTATTGTATAAAATACTCCCTGTATTTTTTCACCGCCAGATCTGCCTGCTCATCTGTAAAGTCATAATATTCCATAAAGCCGGTCTTAATCGGCGGACCTATATGTCTTGTAAGTGTATCTAAATCCTCTGTCTCAATTCCGAATGATCTTAAGGCGTACTGCACCGATTTCGTAATACCCAGCTTGGGATTAGTCAATGTCCCGTCAAGATCCATTAAAATATATTGCATTTATTAATCCTTTCCGCAGCTTAAGCATATGCCCTTTTGCATAATCCGTGATGACTTAAATCATATGGCATTATCATGGCTGTTCCGGTTTTCTGACCTGTCTTATGCTTCTTTCTACCTGCTTTCTGGGAAGCATGACCAGGTGACCACAGCCAAGGCATTTCAACCTGAAATCCATACCAACCCGCAATATTTCCCATTCATAGCTTCCGCAGGGATGCGGCTTCTTAAGCTTGACTATATCACCCACATGATACTCCATAATTCATCCTCCGACGCAAAATACCCAATAATATGTATATAAGCAGTATAGCATATATTGCCCCTTTTGAAAAATATTTTTATAGTTGCATTATCGAACCGCATGTAGTAGTATTTATATATATCTTATGTAGTATTGGATACTACATTGTATGATTTTTAAAACGTGTAGTGTATTTTTTCGCTATAACTGCTAAAACTATGCACATATAATATGATCTTTTAAGGAGCTGATATCATGAAATTAAGAAAGCTGAAGGCAAAGGATCCCGGAAGCGCAATGACTCATTTTATTGGGACGCTTATGGCTGTATTTTCCGCAACGCCCCTACTGCTGAAGGCTGCAGCAAACCCCGGACATGTCCATACGTTATCTCTTGGTATATTCATAATTAGCATGATTTTATTATATGTAGCAAGCACAGTATACCATACACTCAATATATCGGCAAAGATTAATAAAAGGCTGAAAAAATTCGACCATATGATGATATATGTTCTGATTGCGGGAACTTATACACCTATATGCCTTATTGCACTGGGAGGTACAACAGGTATATTCCTGCTGTCACTTATATGGGGCCTTGCAGTCATCGGAATAATAGTAACCGGGTTCTGGGTACATTGTCCAAAATGGTTTTCATCAGTTGTATATATAGCTATGGGCTGGACCTGCGTCCTTGCCTTTACACAGCTTATGAATTCCCTTCCGGGTGCTGCTTTTGCGTGGCTTCTTGGCGGAGGCATCATATATACGATAGGCGGGGTAATCTATGCCCTGAAGCTGCCCTTATTCAACAAACGGCACCGGTTTTTCGGTTCCCATGAGATATTTCATCTGTTTGTCATGGGAGGAAGCTTCTGCCACTTTATCCTGATGTACAAATATATAGCCGTCATGTCCTGACCGGCAAGGGCCCGGCCTTTAATAAATGAAATTCCATTTATTTAAAATGGCGCCTATCAGACGCTAAATACAGCTTCGCCCCTTTACAATGTAAAGGGGCGAAGTGCCATATCTATGTTAAGCAGCCGAATATTTCTGGTAAGGTATCAAGGCAGTATATTATACACTCTTAAGGAGGTAAGGGATCCGGCTGCGAATGATCAAAGATATGTACGCCGTCCCTTCCCTGCCCGGCATCCGGCATAAGATTCATAATGAATGCTCTAGTATATTATACTCCCGAAAAATCTTATTGTGACAATAGGCCATACTACTGAAAGTTAAAGCATCTACTGCTGCCCCAGCCTTTTTAAAAGCTCCTCCCGGGCTGCTTCATATCCCGGCTTGCCAAGCAGAGCAAACATATTCTTCTTGTAGCTTTCAACTCCGGGCTGGTCAAATGGATTGACTCCCAACAGGTAACCGCTTATCCCGCATGCAAACTCAAAGAAATAGAACAGCTCTCCGAGGCAGAATTCGTTCTGCCCGGGCACGTTTACCATAAGATTAGGTACATTTCCGTCCGTATGCGCAATAAGAGTACCCTTCATTGCACTCTTGTTTATTTCGTCCACAGTCTTGCCTGTAAGATAATTAAGCCCGTCGGGATCTCCTTCCTCTGCCTCAAGGACAAGCACTGAGGAGGACTTTTCAATATTAATGATTGTCTCAAAAATGATCCTTTGGCCGTCCTGGATATACTGCCCCATCGAATGCAGATCAGTGGTAAAATCCACTGAAGCAGGATATATTCCTTTACGGTCCTTTCCTTCGCTTTCTCCGTAAAGCTGCTTCCACCATTCGGAAACATAATGAAGCGAAGGCTCATAGTTAACCAGAATTTCTATATTCTTTCCCTTCCGCAGCAGTATATTGCGCACCGCCGCATATATAAGGGATGCATTATCTTTATAAGGATTTTCAAGACATGCCTTGCGCATTGCTGCTGCGCCTTCCATAAGCTTGTCAATATCTGCACCGCTTACCGCTATCGGCAGCAGGCCGACTGCCGTCAGCACGGAGAAACGCCCGCCTACGTCATCAGGTACCGTAAATCTCTCGTAACCCTCATTCACAGCAAGGTCATGCAGCGCTCCCCTTGCCTTGTCCGTTGTGGCATATATCCTGCGTGCCGCTTCCTCTCTTCCGTATCTTTCAATCAGCAGCTTCTTAAAGATTCTGAAGGCAATGGCAGGCTCGGTGGTCGTACCGGATTTGCTTATAACATTAATTGAAAAATCCCTGTCTCCAATGACGTCCATAAGATGCGTCATGTAGGTACTGCTTATGTTATTGCCTGCAAAGTATATCTCAGGGGTTTTTCTGATGCCTTCCGATACGGAATTATAGAAGCTGTGTCTTAAGAATTCTATAGCAGCCCTTGCTCCAAGATAAGAGCCACCGATACCGATAACCAAAAGCACCTTGGAGTCTCTCCGGATTTTTTCGGCGGCCTTCTTAATCCGTGCAAATTCCTCTTTATCATAATTAACAGGCAGATCTATCCAACCCAGGAAGTCATTGCCCGCGCCACTCCTGCTTATCAGCGTATCCCTGGCGGCGGCAACGGCTGCTTCCATCATACTTACCTCTTCAGGCCGGATAACTCCTCCCGAAGCAGAATAGTCAAAGAATAATTTGTCTTCCAAATCAAATCATGCTCCTTCCGTAATTACTATTATAGCAGATAATTGCAAGGCCTTACATTGTGTACTCCTTAAGTGTACATTAACAAGTCCGCCCAGATTATCTGCTATTATATTCTAACAAAGGCAAATATTTTATTCAATATTATTCTGTATGACTTATCATGCTTGATTCAGCTTTATTTCCCATTCACAGCGCTGCTTTGCTTCTCATTCATAATTCTGCATTTATTCTCTTTTGTAATTCTGCATTTCTTCTCATTTATAGTGCCATCTTACTTCTCATTCATAGCGGCGCTTTAGTTCTCATATATTATTCTTTCTTCTCATGCAAAAAACGCCTTAAGAACATCCTCTATCAGCTTTTCCTCCTCGGGAGTGTATTGCTTGATTGCTTCCTGGTTCCAGTTATCATTTTCGCTGCTTATATCTGCAGCGATTTCCTCAAGCTGCTCAGTCAGGCTTTTTGTATTATCTGCAGCCCTTCCTGCTATAAGCTCTTCCTCTATACTGCTTAACAGCTTGTCCTCCTTAGTGCGCTGTCTTTGCAGCCTTTCCTCCGCCCTTTTCTTCAACTCGGCGCGTCTTTTCTCAAGGGCTTCACGTTCTTCCTCAAGCCTTAACAGCTCCTCCTGCCTTCTCTTGGCAGCCATCTTTTTTCTCTCCTCCAGCTTCCTCAATTCCTCTTCCTTGCGGGCTTTTTCAATTCTCTTCTGCTCTTCCTCCCTTTCCAGGGCCCTCACCCGCTTCTCCTCCTCTTTCCTGAGCCTTGCTTCCTTTCTCCGGCTTATCTCCTTCTTTGTCTCTTCCTTGGCCTGGACTGCTGCCGCAGTTGCCTGTCTGTCGGCATTAAGCGCCATAAAATATTCCCGGCGGTATTGCTCCAGCATATCCGGATTGGCCTCCTCCTGCTCCAGTCTTGCCCTGCAATAATTAACCAGGTAATCCAGTATATTAAGCCGTATGTATTGCTTCTTTAAGCCCAGATTAATTAATCTATCCACTAATATCAGGAGCGCACCGGCAAAGATACCAACAGCGCCTGTGAATAACACCTTCTCCCTGCCAACCTCATATAAGACGCCAAAAACCGAACTTACGGGAATGATCAGCAAAATCATCAGCAGGACTTGTCCACTAATTCCTTCCCATGTGGATAGTAAAAGTCCGCCAAAACGATACTTTGAAATGCTCTTATCCACAAAAATATCCACATTGTTAACACCTATCTTAAGCTTGTAGCAGGTCTCGAATTTCATCCTGATAAGCCTGAGGGCCTTGTTCTTCGTTGTTCCCAGGTTGTCGGACTGTTTTACAATTTTTCGGAATACCATATCCAATATGAAACGGATCAGTAAGCCTAACCCGCATAGCCCTGCATAAACATAGCCTATGATATTTTGATCAAAAAGCTTTTGTACCATAAAATGCCCCTCTCTTTTCCATATTTTTACATACATTATAGCTTACAAGCCATGTTTTGAAAAGAGAGGGAAATGTTAAATCGGTAGACATAAATCAAACCGATATCTCATTATTCAACTTTATATACCAAATTATACAACCATATGAGAAAACTTCTTATATTAATGCGTGTGTCAGGGTTAATCGTAAGGTATGAGATCAGGAAGGCTTATATATGTATCAAGGCCGTCATCCCTTACCTCTACCGTATAGCTCATTGTAACATATCCTTCCCTGATAAATGTAAGCACAAAGCTTCCGATAATCTTTTGGAAGCTGCCGGGCGATATCCCCACAAAGTCACCGTTTAGATATACGGATGCGTCAGTGGGATTTTGTATAAATATCGAATGGGCTTCATCTATAAGAAAATCATCTTCTTCATCGCTAATGCCTCCTGTGACAATAGGATAAACCCACTTGTTATATTTTATGCCCTCCGCAGTGCCCTGTTCTGATCCGGAATCACCGGTCTTGCCGCCATCCTCGGATTCACTGGCAACAGCCTCTTCATTGGTTTTTTCCTCAGGAAGGCTGATGCTTATCTTTTTACCGGCGGAATCCACCTTTAGCTCACCCTCATAGGTTACATAACCTCCTAAAGCCACCCTTATGCTGTGCAGGCCGTATTCAAGCTCCACAGGATCGCCGTAAAAGGTAAGCTCATTATCTATAAACAAATCCGCACCAAAGGGATTTATCTGGAAAGCTACCATACCGTATCTTATGGGCTCCGGGCCCAGATCTCCCAGAGACACGACAGTTTCCTCGTTCCTTAAGACCGTGACCATCTTGGTTCCGCTGTATTTGCCGTTTTCCACGGTCAAGTCGAAGGTGCCCTCCCTGACAGTTATGACAGTATCCTCCCCGACCGGCTGCATTGCTTCATAACCCACCGTGACATTGCCGCCGATAAAGGCATCCGCGTTTGTAATCCTTACCGTACCATGGCCTTTTGTCACAGTAATCGACCATATTGTTTCATCTATGCCCCGAACGGTCAGCTCGTCCTGAGGAGCAAGATTCTCCACTCCTGTCAGCTCCCCGTTATCAAGCACCATCACCTGCCCGGTATACCTGTATCTCTGGCTGGCAATGCGCATCTCCTTGCTGCCCGGGTTGATATCCAGATTGTTGACGCCTATATACTCCCATCCGGCAGAGGAAACACTAAGCTTAACAAGGAATTTGTCCTCCTCATTATATCCTGCATCAATTATTTGTCCGACGGGAATCTGCTTAATGGTTACAACCTGTCCGAACTTATCCCTTATATCGCTTGATCCGCCATATGTAAGAGCAACGGTTTTCTGTGTGTCGGTATTTAGCAGTGTAATTGTTTTGCTTTCATAATCAATTCCCGCTACTACGCCTGTCATCTTCGAATCATAGTCCGCAGCGGGCAGTCCGGTGACCTTAGGATCTGTCTTTGGTTCGGCTTTATTAAAATCAGCCTTGCTTTTCCTGGCTGCCTTCCCTGCCTCCAGCATGGTTACCGCAATTATCAGGGTAAATACCGACAGTCCTATAAGCAGTATGAGCAGTGCCTTTATATTAATTTTTCCGGTTGTTTTTCCTGTTTGCATAATCTAAGTCCTGTAAGTGCATTCTCAGGCATCACGTCCTGCCTGAATACATATTGTTACATAAATTATTATAGCTTAAGCCGATATTTTAAGCAATTACAATATAATTTTGCAGAAGGCACAGTTTTAAAGCTCCCGGACTTAAGAGCCTTCAGGCTGCATTATATTATGCTTGCAAGCTTATTTAAAAAGGCTTCCTTCTTCTTGTTCTGTTCTCCGATGCTGCAGAGTTTTTGAAGGTTTCGTTCTGATAGCCAGGACTTTTTGCCGTTATAATAATAGTTGGTAATTTTCCAGAACTTCTCGGGATATAGAAGCAGTACGTACAGAATTCCCATCTCCTCCTTCGATATCGGCTTTACCCTGTCGTATGCCTCTATCATGCTGCTGCCGTAGATGATATCCCAGTCGTTCTTTTCCATTACCTTTCTGATGAACTGGTATAAGTCATAAATCTGCAGGCCTATATTGGATTTCTCAAAATTAGTTGTTGCAATCATTTGGTTGTATGAAGACGAAACATCGGTTACCGATACCGGCTGCCTGCTGACCCAGCCGGGAGGTATATATGGCTTGGAGAAAGCCTCATTCTTGGATTTCAGCATGATAATATTATGATAATTATAATTGCCGTGACATATCCTGCGCTGCCTGACGGCTTCAGCCATAAGCTTGTCATAGGATGAGGACTGGAGCTCTCTGGCTGCCATTATGCCCTGTCCGAAAAAGGTGTCAAAATAATTCATATATAATATCTCAAATTCGTTTTTTTGTCTCTTTTCCCTTATATAGCCTTTTACCCTCTTAAGCTCCCTGTTTCTTTTCTCAAAGGTTTCCGTCAGGCTTCCCTGCAGGTTATGCTCCAACTGCTCCCTGGTCAGATCCATATCCTTAAGCAGGTTATGTATTCTTGCCAGGTTGGTGCAGGCCATATCAATCTGCAGCATGTCCTTAAGATTGCATTCCTCTCCCCAAAACCAGTTTTTCATGATATATCTGCATCCGGCACTGTCCTCCGAAATTATTTCATCATCTATTGTTCTGACAAAAAGATCCACATTATCATATCCATGCAGGAAGAGATACTCCTTAACCATGTTTTCAAATATGGCACGGTTTTTAGAACCCTCAAAACATCTATAAAGCTTGAGACCACAGTCCGTCTCAAGAATATAAGCGCCTCTGGCCTTATAAATATTATATATTTTCAGACGATATTGCTTTAATGCCTCCTGGCTTCTGTCCTCCACCCAAGACCCCCCTAACCAATGTAATACCCGTCTTACTAATTTTATGATTGCCCTTATCAATTAATGTATAGAACTGATAGTTTGACTGTATAAATAATTAATAAACAGGCTTCACCTTCTTGTGGATTTAGTAATGAAAGCATTTATTAAAAAAATACAGATAAAATAAAAAGAAACCTCGAAGTAAGATTAAGGTGTCATTCCGGATGGGTGTAACACCAAAATCAAACTGAGGTTTCAATTATCATATAATAAGCTGCTTATTGCAGTTTTCTTGACAGCTCAAGCAAAATATCCTTTTTATTAAGGGCCGGATCCTTTATTACACAGGCAAGGAGCCTGTCTAAAAGCCTGCCAAGCTCCCTTCCCGGCTTAAAGCCTGCGGCAATTAAATCCCTGCCGTTTATATCAAGCTCCCTTAAGCTAACGCATTCACCTCTGGCACATATCTCCTCATACAGCCTTCTGGCCCTCTCCAGCTTATTAATACTTTCTTCTATAAGCTTCGGGTTTTTAGCGTATATATCTGCACGGTTGACTTCAAAAATAAGCTCCATATATTCCCTTCCGATTTTTGAAGCTGCCCTTCTCATTCCTTCAGGGGAAAGGGAAAACCGGTAATCATGCCACCTTATAAGGTGCACCACCTTATCAAGGGTCTCATTGTCGAATTTCAACCTTTTAAGTATACGCCCGGCTTTAACCGCACCTTTTTCCTGATGCCCGTAGAAGTGGTCCTGACCGTCCTTTCCGATAGTCTTAGAGGCCGGCTTTTCCACATCATGAAGCAGCATTGTCCACCTTAGTATGCTTCTTTCCTTCTGGGTGAACCGCTCCTGTGAAGCCGTACCGGCCACATTCATAACAGCTATAATGGTATGCTCCCCTACAGAATAAGCGTGATGTATATTGTTCTGCCCGGTCTGCATCATAATATCAAATTCAGGAAGTATAACCTTGGTTATGCCGGTATCGTAAAGGAGCTTAAGCTTCTCCGGATGATCGGATATCAGGAGGCTGTCAAGCTCGGCACGTATCCTTTCAGCGCTGATATTGACAAGCAGCCCTGCATTCTGCCTGATTGCTTCAAGGGTATCCTGCTCGATGGCAAACCCGAGCTGGGCGCTGAAACGAACAGCCCTTAATATCCTTAAGGCGTCCTCATTAAACCTTTCTGAGGCACTGCCCACACACCTGACAAGTCCCGAAGCAAGATCCTGCATTCCGCCGAACAAATCCACCAGACCGTCACGGCTGTTATATGCCATGGCATTTATGGTGAAATCCCTGCGCTTTAGATCCTCATTCAGACTTGAGGTATAACGGACCTCCCGCGGATGCCTGTAATCCTCGTATTCACCGTCAAGCCGGTAGGTTGTAACCTCATATTGCTCATTGCCCGTAAGTACCGTTACGGTTCCATGCTTTATACCGGTATCAACCGTCCTTCTAAAAAGCCTTTTCACCTGGGAAGGAGAAGCGGACGTGGTGATGTCCCAATCCTTCGGCTTGCGGCCAAGCAGAGCATCCCTTATGCAGCCCCCGACAGCATATGCCTCATAGCCGTTGGCTATGAGGACTTCAATTATTTTATTTACTTTATCGGGAATATTGATCTGCATAATACCTCCGCCTGATAAGCCTTACCTTAATATGCTTTACCCCAATATGCCATGACCTTTGCCGGCTCGCCGCAGCATACACAGGTATCAGTAAAATGCTCCTGTTCAAAGGGCATGCAGCGTGAGGTTGCGCCGGTTTTATCCTTGATCTCATTCTCACAGGCTTCGCTTCCGCACCACATGGCCTTAATGAAGCCCGGTTTTTCTGCTATTGTTTTTTCGAATTCAGCCATGTCATGTGCATAATAAGTGTGGGAATCCCTGTGTGCCCTGGCTCTGTCAAGCATATCGGACTGCATTTTCTCAAGCACCTCGGATACCCTTGCTTCAATATCCTCAAAGGGTGCAGTTATTTTCTCACGAGTGTCCCTTCTTACTATGACTGCCTGTCCGGCTTCAATATCCTTGGGGCCTATTTCAATCCTCAGCGGGATGCCCCTTACCTCCTGCTCGCTGAATTTCCAGCCGGGACTCTTGTCGGAAGTATCAAGCCCAACCTTAAAGGCCTTTAGCCTGTCCTTAAGCTCATAAGCCTTGTCAAGCACACCTTCCTTGTTTTGATTTATTGGTATTATCATAATCTGGACGGGAGCTATCCTTGGCGGAAGCACCAGTCCGCTGTCGTCTCCGTGTACCATAATTATTGCGCCGATTATCCTGGTGGACATACCCCAGGAGGTCTGATGCACATACTGCAGGGTGTTGTTTTTGTCCGTGTACTGTATGTCAAAGGCCCGTGCAAATCCGTCTCCGAAATTATGGCTGGTGCCTGATTGAAGCGCCTTGCCGTCGTGCATGAGGGCTTCAATCGTATAGGTGGCATGGGCCCCTGCAAACTTTTCTTTATCGGACTTGCGTCCCTTTATCATGGGAATTGCCAGTACCCTTTCGCAAAAATCCGCATATACATTCAGCATCTGTATGGTTCTTTCCTCCGCCTCCTCGGCAGTTGCATGGGCGGTATGCCCCTCCTGCCACAGGAATTCGGTTGACCTTAGGAATGGCCTTGTCGTCTTCTCCCAGCGGACTACCGAGCACCATTGGTTATACAGCTTCGGCAAGTCCCTGTAGGAATGAATTATGTTGGCATATAAATCGCAGAACAGGGTCTCAGACGTGGGGCGTACACACAGCCTCTCCTGCAGAGGTTCCATTCCTCCCTGTGTTACCCAGGCCACCTCCGGAGCAAAGCCCTCCACATGATCCTTTTCCTTCTGCAGCAGGCTTTCAGGTATGAACATTGGCATATATACATTTTCCACTCCCGTAGCCTTAAAATCCGCATCCAGCTGCTTCTGAATATTTTCCCATATGGCATAACCGTTGGGACGCAGTATCATGCAGCCTCTTACGCTGGAATATTCTATAAGCTCCGCTTTCTTCACCACATCGGTATACCACTGCGCAAAATCCTCTTCCATTGAGGTTATTGCCTCGACCAGCTTCTTATCCTGAGCCATCAGTTATCTCTCCTCGTTTTATATTGCAAATCAGTATATTGGCTGCGTTATAAACTCAAACGCAATAGATTTAGTTAATTCTATTCCAGAATATAGCCTTTGTCAAGTTGTAGGCGCCATGCGTAAGCCCATATTGTCATTCCTCATCACATGCAACTATATTGTTCTCCCTTTCCTTTTCCTCCAGTGTTTTCATTACTTCTATTATTATGATGAGTCCTATGGGCCCGAGAAAGAAGCCGGGTATTCCGAAAAGCTTTACACCTATAAACATTGCCATCAAGGTATAAAGCGGCCTTATTCCAATACGGTTCCCGATTAGCTTGGGCTCAAGCACCTCCCGGATAACCTGGCATACCAGGTAGGTGGTAATAAGGATTGCTGCCTGAAATATATTCCCGCTAATCAGCATTATTATGCTCCAGGGTATGAATATGATGCCGCTGCCCAGCACAGGCAAGGCATCCAATACGGCAATGCCCGTCCCTATCAGAAGAGCATAATCATTCCTGATTAGGGTCAGTCCGATTACGCATACCACCGCAACCATAAGCATAATTATGAGCTGGCAGCGCAGGTAGGCAATGCCCGCACCGGCAAGCCTGTCCGTGACCTTGTGGCATTCCATATAAAATGAATTGTTTTCAAACTTCTTTTTAAGTACCGGAAGATCCTTTGCAATCAATACGGCCGATACAAATATGATAAGGAGCACCCCGATTGCAGCTATAAGCCTGACGGCAATGAATAGCGTTTGTCTTGTCATGCCCGGTATTACTTCGTTTCTTAATTTATCAGCAGTCTGCAGAAGATGCCCGTCCACGGTCTTTCTTGCGGTGCCTGCCACAAGGCCGAATATTTCATCGCAGCTGCTGCACATATTATCCAGCCTTTCGGCAATTGCACTGATATATACGGGTATGTTCTTAACAAGCATAATCATTTGCTTAATTAATGTCCTGCACAAAAAATAACAGCCTGTTCCCAGTGCAGAAACCAAAATAATGACAGATAAGCTTCCTCCAATAATCCGGGGCAGCTTCAGCCTTCTATACAGGAATTCGGTGACCGGCCGGATAATCCATGCAATAAAATATGCAAATAAAAACGGCAGTATTAAGGGCAATAAAAAACGGAAGCTCAGATATACGCCAAGGGAGGTTATCATAAGGTTTAAAAGCCATTTAGTCCTCTTGTTTTTAACTTCAAAGCTCTTCATACCATTCCTCCGCTTTCCCGCCATATAAATACTTTGTAATTATTTCCTTCACGGTACCTTTATTGTTGCGTTGATTTTTTGTCAAGAAAAAGAGAATTCATTTATTAATGAATTCTCCTGTCCTTATTGTCTGTGAAACTAATAATTTATATCCTCGGGGATATTTTGAAATTAAAAAGCCAATAATATCATTTACAGCTAAATTAAAGATATCCGTCCGGCAACAATCTCAATCCTTACATAATATGATCTTTCAGCAGCGATCCTTATCCTTCATAATATGATCAAATCAGAAGCATTCTCTATTTTTCATAATACGATCAATCAGCTGCGAGCTCTATTCTTACATAATATGCATTTAGCCTGCGAGCTTCCAACGCCCGGTCAAATTCATCAAGAACCTGAAAATCATCGCCTGCTTTCTTAACCTTTATTGCAGGACCTGACATTATACATATCTCCCCTGCTTCCGGCTCCAAAGGCTCATCGGGTATATCCCTTAAGCCTGCCCCGGGAATTATGAGGCGTTTTGGCGAGACAAGTATTTTAGTTTTATCCCAGGGGTTTTGCTCATACATCAATGCTTCATTATAAATAATATCGGCAATCTTTTCAGGCGGACAAAATGTTGAATCAATCACCAGATTATAGTTTGAGAAATTCATATATTCAAGGTTATAGATTTCCTTATACCGGATCTTCTCGGTTTCGGCCCTCTTCGCAAGCAGGCTTTTGGCTTCCTCCAGTGAGGAGTATCTTTCCTCCTCGCCTCTTTTGTCATTCATGACACGTATGGCGGCAGCCTCAAGGCTGACCGATACAAACACCTTGAAGGATTTCTCTGCAAAATGCCATGCAAGCCTGGAATCAAAAATAATGTTCTTATCCCGGTTTTCCCGGGATATCCGGGTGGTTTCGCCGTCAATCATTCTGTCGTACTTCTCGTCGGTACGCATGAGCTGATTTAGCTCCAGAGTGCTCATATTCATCTTCCTTGCCAGCTCTCTCTGGACCTTGCCCGTTGAATATATCTCAAAGCCGTATTTCTCAGCCAGCATCCGGCAATATGTGGACTTGCCGCTTCCCAGATTGCCTGTAATTGTTATATGCATTGTGCTACCTTCCTTGAATATAATAATATGCTATAGCTTATTATAGCCGATATTATTTAATATTACAATAAATCCTCCAAGTGCGTCAGCTTCATCTTTATTATGGGTTATGACAATTACGGTCCTGCCTGAGGCATGCTCCTTCACATAGCTTATTGCTTTCAGCTTCATGTCTTCATCCAGTCCTTTAAAGGGTTCGTCCAGTATGATTATATCCCTGTCGGCAAGTATTGCCCTGACCAGCTCGACTCTTCGCCTCATCCCTCCGCTTAATGCCGAGGCCGGCTTGTCATCGTAATCCGTTAATCCCACCTGATTGAAATGCTCCCTGACAATCTCCTGCGAAAGCTTCTTATGGCATACAAGCTGAACATTTTTTACCGCATCATAATGCTCAATCAGCCTGTCTTCCTGAAATACCGCAGCAAAGCTTCTCCCTGCTGTTCCGGTTACCGTTCCGGAATCGGGTGCTATAAGACCCATAATAATATTAATCAAGGTGGTCTTACCTGCTCCGGAGGGACCCATAATGCAGGTGATTGCCCCGTCAGGTATGGTTATATCCAGATCCTTTAGCACATATGAGCCGTTATAGCTTTTACTGATATTATTTAAACGAATATCCATGGCTCCTCCCATCGTATCATGAAGATATGCTGATTTATTTATACCGTTTCATAAGAAGCTTCATGCCTTTTTCAAAAACCATGCTGATAATTATTATAATCACTGTCCATGCCAGAAGCTCGCCGGTCATAAGGTACAGCTTGGCTTCGTACAGCTTTCCGCCTATGGAGCCTGCCGGAATTCCTATTACCTCGGCTGCTATCCCTGCCTTAAAGGCCAGGCCCAGTCCTGCACCGGCTGCAGAGGCAAGATAAGGCATTGCGGCAGGAATATAGATTGCCCTTATTTTCTTATACCGGCTTAAGCCAAATACATGTGCAAACTCCAGCAGCTTATTGCCGGTGTTCCTGAGTCCTTCATATACATTGGAATACACTACCGGAACAACCATCAGAAAGGAGGCCAGTACCGACATGTTCCTTGAGCTTATCCATACCAGGGCAAGTATTATAAAGGAGGTGACCGGAGTTGCCCTGATAACCGTCATAAGCGGGGATATAAGCTCATTTAGCAGATCGTTTATATATGACAATACGGCAAAAGCAATGCCTGCGGCCACTGCAGCCCCAAAGCCAAGTATTACCCTGGGAACGGAGAATACAAGGGTACGCCAGAAATCAGCTTCACTTACCAGCTCTGCTATAATAAGCAAGACCTTAACCGGAGACACCAACAATATGTCGCTGCCGATAGTCCTGGCCGCAATCTCCCATATCAGCAGCCAGAACACCGCTGATATTGCCGTATATATTCTTTTTCTGACAGTCTTCTTAACAGAGTGTTCCGCCATATGATACCTCCGGCCTGATTAAGGCATATAATAGAAATCCTCTGCCGGGAGATTTCCTCCTACCGCCTTGGGATTTTGATCATATAAAATACCAAGGTATCCGGCAACCTTTTTCTTCATCTCCTCGCCCCTGATGAGGGTTATATTGCAGTAGGGTATTGCCTTTTTGGCAACTGCCGCCTTGAATATGCCCTGGTTCTCCACCAGCGCAGCTGCTTCATCTATATTGCTGTTCACAAAATCAACGCTGTTTTCATATTCCTCCATAAAGGCGCCAAAGGCTTTTTCATTCTCCTCAAGGAAAGCCTTCCTGACCACAACGACACCGGTAACCACCGAGCCCTGGCCGTTGCTTGCCTTATCCCATTCTTCTGCTACATCAAGGGCTATCCTTATCTTGTTATTGTTCAACATAACTGTTGTCACGTAGGGCTGGGGAAGCATTGCTATTGCATCCCCGGTTTCGCTTAATATGGACGCTACTTCCGTTGCTTCGGTCTTGTATTCTATGGTGACATCCTTTTCAGGGTCTATTCCGTAGGAATTCAGCAGGTAATTCAGCGTATACTGCGGTGTGGTTCCAAGTCCGGTGGAATATATTGTACAGCCCTTAAGGTCTTCCACGGAATTAATTTTGTTTCCTGTCTCGATTATATATAATACGCCCAGGGTATTGATTCCTGCAAGCTTAATCTCTCCGCCCGTCTTATTATAAAGCACAGAAGCCAGATTGCACGGAACAGCAGCTATATCAATCTCTCCCTTAACCAGACCCGTGCTGATCTCATCAGCCGTTCCTGAAAGCATAAAGTCATAATTGCCGGCTGTTTCTCCTGCGGCTGCATCATCCATAATCTTTATCATGCCTATTGCAGTGGGCCCCTTAAGAGCTGCAATTCTGATATTTGTTTTTTCGGCAGCACTGCCTTCCGTATCAGCAGATGCTGCATCACCTTCCCTATCCGCCGGTACGGCATTGTCTTGCGTATCTGACGGTACTGCATTCCCTTCCGAATCGGAAGCTATATCCTTATCCTTACTTTCGTCCTGAGTATCTATATCCTCCGTACCTGCGGCTGTTTTGTTATCTGCCGCATTATTACTGTCATTTGCCCCTTTCTTATCTGCGGAACAACCTGTTATCACAAAAATACATATAATCATTAATACAATTGCTGCAAGCTTTTTCATAATGTTAAACCTCCTGGTTAAATTTATTTCAAATAATATTCCTGCTTTTCATAGTCCTGCCGCCTGACTTACTTGCTTTTGGCGTAGATTGTCTTGACGCTGATACCCTTCATCATTCCTATCTTTCCTGCCAGAGTACTGATTGTATCGGCTCCTGCGTCCACAACAATGCTTATGATATTCAAGCCCTTTTCCCGCATTGGAAGACCCATCCTTCCGATTATATAACCTCTGTATTCATGCAACAGGCTGTTCAGATCCTCTACTGCCTCAGGATCTTCAACAATTATTCCGATAAGCGCCGTTCTGGTATCCATTGCAATCCCTCCATTCATAATGCCCCTGACTTTTATGGTATAAAAAACCCTATACCTAAAGCATACATGCCGCAGGCATAGGGAATAAAACACTTATGTAGTATCTCCTTCGAAGCGGAATTATTCTAAGAACTGAATGTTCTGGGATCTATATGTTCTAAGAGCAACATGTTCTAAGTATAACATGTTCTAAGAGCAGCAGGCTTAAAGAACATTCTTTTCTTTATATGCTTTTTCCTTATCTTCAGGATGATGCGCTTTTATCCTATGCCTTTTCGTCAGGCGTACCTTTCAAATCGGCTAATAACAGCATACATCTTTGTTAATTATTTGTCAATAGCTAATTTCACATTACAATATGGCCGGGGTGATTACACCTTGAAGCGATATCCGACACCCCAGATCGTCTCGATGTATTGAGGCTTTGAGGTGTTGTATTCTATCTTTTCGCGAATTTTCTTAATATGAACCGTTACCGTTGCAATATCACCGATTGAGTCCATATCCCATATTTCACGGAAAAGATCTTCCTTGGTAAATACATGATTCGGATGCTCAGCCAAAAAGGTTAACAGGTCAAATTCCTTG
>DCTS01000007.1 GCA_002329645.1 Lachnoclostridium sp. UBA1434
GATATACCAATATGAAACAACTTTACATTATGCTGCGGCATAACCAATCATATACATTTTAATCAATTCATATACGCTTTATTAATTGTCTTATAATAGGAGGATGCTTTTATGGGATATGGAAGGATAAGTAATAAGCAGAGGGAGATACTTGAATATCTGAAGTCGCAGATTATTAATAAGGGATATCCGCCCTCGGTCAGAGAGATATGCGAAGCAGTCAGACTCAAGTCAACCTCGTCGGTACACTCCCATCTTGAAACACTTGAAAAGAACGGATATATTCGCCGTGACCCTTCAAAGCCCCGCGCAATTGAAGTTATAGATGATGAATTTAATCTGACCAGAAGGGAATTGGTGAATATCCCTATTGTCGGAACTATTACTGCTGGTCAGCCAATCCTTGCAGTTGAGAATATTGAAGGCTACTTCCCCGTACCGTCGGAATACATGCCTAATATGGAGACCTTCATGCTTATGGTTAAGGGTGACAGCATGATTAATGCGGGTATTTTTGACGGGGATAAGATACTTGTACAGAAGCAGTCCCATGCCAGGAACGGAGATTATGTAGTTGCGCTGATCGGGGATGAGGTAACTGTTAAGACCTTCTATAAGGAAAGCGGATATTACCGCCTTCAGCCTGAGAATGACACGATGGAGCCAATAATCGTTAATGATTTGCAGATACTCGGCAAGGTAATAGGCCTATTCAGGATGTTTAATTAATATTTTGATGAGGGCCTGCCGATACGGTAATCTTAAACATAGCATACCAGTCAAATAATAGGGCTGTTTCTTTACTGATAATCAATCAGTCAGGAAACAGCCATTTTCATAAAATTTTATATTCTTAACATATAAAAAAATTCTCATAGAATTAGCATATATAAATAAGCATACATATAATAACAGCCAAGTGCCAACGTAACCTCAGTGCTTTCTGTTTTTTAAAGAAATACACCTGTCCCCAGCATCTCCCGACTCATCATTATTAAATACCGCTACGAGGTATTTCGCGTCAACCGAATAATACAGATAGTTTTTCACTTTATATCAGCTTGTTTATAATACCAGCTGCTCCTTGCTGACGCTTTTTCCGTCCCTCCATATTCTCTCAAGATTATAGAACAATCTGTCCTCCTTGGAAAATACATGGACAACCACATCACCGTAGTCCATCAGTATCCAGCTTGCGCTTCTAATTCCCTCTATCCTTTTGGGCTCATACCCTTTCCTTCCCAATGCGTCCTTTACCGAATCAACCAGGGCATCAACCTGCAGAGAATTCATACCGTTAGCGATTATAAAATAATCTGCAATAATAGAGATATCCTTGATTTCTATGACCTGGATATCCTCACCCTTTTTATCCTCAAGCGCCTGGTAAGCAAGCTTCACCATTTCCTTTGAAACGTCCATTTACTATCTCCTTTCCCGTGATAATAAATTCTTATAATAATCATATGTTNNTTTCTTCAGTAGTCTTATCTATCTCCCGGCCATTTCTTTCAAGGTATGAAAGCGTATTGCCGGCAACCATAACAACAGCCCTGTCCAAATCCTCATATGCAGCTTCTCTTATCTTATCAATATCGGGAAGCTCTCTTCGGTAAGGCTCAATATAATCTGCAACAAATACAATCTTCTCAAGGACGGACATCCCCTGACGCCCGGTGGTATGATATTTTATTGCATCAAGTATCTCATCATCCACAATTGCGTACTTGTATCTTGCAATCAATGCACCGGCCTTAGAATGTAAAAGACTTGAATTTCGTGCCTCAAGTTCGGATACCTGCATGTTGTATTTCCTGCATAAATCAAGCATTTCATCAACAGACACCGATTTGGCGCAGTCATGGAGTATCCCTGCAATTGCGGCCTTATCCATATCACAGCAATGGATGACTGCCAGATCGCAGGATACTTCCTCCACACCTATACTGTGAAGATACCGGGAGGGCTTTAAAACGGCTTTCATGTCTTCCCTAAGTTTGTCAAGTTTCATCCGGTTTGGCTCCTTTTACCTCTTCATACAAATGAAGCTCCCTGATATAATCCTCTACCTCCCCGGGCACGAAATATTTTATGCTTTTATTTGCGGCGATTCGGCTTCTTATCATAGCAGAGGAAATGCCTACTGCAGGCATATCAATAAATGCCACCCTTGCATCATAGGACTCCTGCAGAAAATCAAGCTGCTGCTTCATTTTATTCTTGGGAACCAGATCCCTGCCTGCCACCACAACTGTGCATAAATCAAATATCCTTTGAGGATCTCTCCAGTTCTGAAGTGCAAAAAACGAATCTGCGCCCACGATAAAGTAATACTCCGTCTTTGGATTCTCCTCCTTCAATATGGAGAGGGAATCGGCAGTGTATGTTGTACCGTTCCTGGACAGCTCAAGCATTGATATCTTAAAATGAGGATTATCCTTAATTGCAAGCTTAACCATATTGGCTCTGTGGTCTCCTGATGCAAGCTCCGCACTGTTCTTATGCGGAGGTTCCCTAAGAGGCATGAACAGGATCCGCTGCAAGCCAAGCTGCTCATATGCACATTCCGCCAGCAATAAATGTCCGTAATGGATTGGATTAAATGAACCTCCCATTATTCCGACCTTTTTCATTTGAACTTCCTCCCAGGCGCCATAAATTAACCGGATAGATGCCTAATGCTTTTTTCCCTCAGGCAAAATAATCCTTTTCTTATCCTTTGATTCTCTGTACAGCACAATCTTTCTGCCAATAACCTGCACTACATCGGAATGTGTCCGGTCAGCAAGCGTGTCCGCAAGCTCGTGCAAATCCAGAGTACAGCTTTTCAAAACATTAATCTTTATAAGCTCCCTTGCTTCAAGCGCCTCCGATATGCCCTCGGTTATTTCAGGCGTCAGCATTGATTTTCCAATCTGATAGATCGGATCCATCGTCATTGCAAGGCTTTTCAAATAAGCTCTTTGCTTAGTAGTAATCACCAGGTCTTATTCTCCCTTCATTTTATAAAACAAGCCTCCATTAACAGGCTTCATAAATGTTATTTATAATAATCAAATTGCAGGCCATACATCCTTACGGTATCGCCTTCCTGTATTCCCAGCTCCTCCAGCTTGTCCAGTATGCCGTTATCCTTTAAGAACTGCTGGAAGAATGCAAAGCCCTTCTCATTATCCAGGTTGGTATATCCGAGCATTCTCTCGATACGCGGTCCCTCAACCACATAGAGATGCTCGTCCTCCTTCCAAACATCATAGGGCTCGTTTGAAGGCTCCATATCCTCGGGGAAGAATTCCTGCTCAAATATAACAGGTGTGCTGTCCGTTTCATCAAGCATCTTCCTGACATACCGCAAAAGGCTGTCAATCCCGCTTCCGCTGACTGCCGATATGGGGAACACCATTATGCCCTCAGACTCAAAGGCAGCTTTAAGCTTATTAATGATCTCATTCCCCTCGTCGCCGTAGAAGACATCCATCTTGTTGGCTGCTATTACCTGCGGCCGCTTTGCCAGCTCGGGATTATAGGCTTCAAGCTCCGAATTGATCAATCTGATATCTTCAATCGGATCTCTCCCTTCGGTTGATGCAGCATCCACCATATGGATAATTATCCTGGTACGCTCTATATGCCTTAAGAATTCATGACCGAGGCCAAGGCCCTGGGACGCTCCCTCGATAAGTCCCGGAATATCGGCTATGACAAAACCATTGCCTCCATCCAGATCTACCACGCCGAGATTGGGAATTGTAGTGGTGAAATGATAATTCCCGATCTTAGGCCGTGCATTGGTCACCTTTGCCAGAAATGTGGATTTGCCCACATTTGGAAAGCCGACAAGACCTACATCGGCTATAACCTTAAGCTCAAGGATTACAGTCATCTCCCTGGCCTTCTGTCCCGGCTGGGCATACTTCGGCGCCTGCATGGTTGCTGTTGCATAATGCTGGTTGCCCTTGCCTCCCCGGCCGCCCTTAAGCACTATAACTCTCCGGTTATCCCCGGACATATCGGCAACAACCTTTCCGGTTGTCTTTTCCCTTATAACAGTTCCGGGGGGAACTCTAAGCACAAGATCCTCTCCGTCCTTGCCGCTGCATCGTTTCTTGCTCCCGGACTCACCGTCACCGGCACTGTATTTTCTAATATAACGATAATGCGCAAGCGTATTTACGCCTTCATCCACTTCAAAGATTAAGTCTCCGCCTTTTCCGCCGTCACCGCCGTCCGGTCCTCCGGCAGGAACGTACATCTCCCTCCTGAAGCTCACATGACCGTCGCCGCCCTTGCCGGACCTGATATATATTTCAGCTTTGTCAGCAAACATTAAACCACCTCAAAACATCATAAGTAATAAGAACTATGCCAGTCCCTGTAATGTAAATTATTCTTTCCAATATATACTTATTATAAACGTAAAATACGTCAAATACAACCACTACCAACTGTTTGGCCAATAAAGAATACAAAATGTTTGGCAAATAAAGAACAAAATAAAAACCCCAAATTCACATTCAAGGAAATTTGGGGTCTGATCTGACAAATTCCTGATTACTTGCTTGCAACAGGGTAAACGCTTGCCTGCTTTTTATCCCTGCCCTTTCGTTCAAATCTCAATACGCCGTCAACTAAAGCAAATAATGTGTCGTCACCGCCGCGTCCTACATTAACGCCGGGATGGATTTTTGTTCCGCGCTGCCTGTATAAAATATTGCCGGCAAGAACAAACTGTCCGTCAGCTCTTTTCGCACCAAGTCTCTTGGACTCGGAATCTCTGCCGTTCTTCGTGGAACCGACACCCTTCTTATGAGCAAAAAACTGAAGGTTCATTCTTAACATAATCACACCTCCTGATTCTATGACAAACTGTTGATAATTCTCTTGTCACCGGTCACCTCCGATAAAACCTTATCGAGATTATACCCTGTTTAATTTGATTTCACCTGGGTAACTCTTATATAACTGTCCGAGTATTCCTCCATGACTCCGTTAAGCCCAAGAGCCAGGGAATTCAGCAGCAGGCTTGCATCGCTGCCTGGTTGTGAAATCATATGAAATTCTATTAAACCCTTCTTCTCATCCTGGTCCAGACTGAACCTGTCCGAGGTAAAATGCCCGATAGAATTTATTGTATTGATCACAAGAGCCGATACCGCCGAGCATACTATATCGCTGCCTGCATTTGCATAGCCCGCATGCCCCGATACCTTGAAGCCCGTGATCACATCCTCTGCATTTTTATAAATGGTTATATTAATCATATTACCATTACCTATGCATTGATCTTTTCAATCTTAACCTTTGTATACGGCTGCCTGTGGCCCTTTTTCTTGTGATATCCGGTCTTGCTCTTGTATCTGTAGACGATAATCTTCTTATTCTTGCCTTCCTCCAGAACAGTTGCAGTAACCTTTGCATCAGCTAAAACAGGGTTCCCAACCTTGAGTGAACCGTCGTTCACTGCAAGTACCTGATCGAAAGTATATGAAGCTCCGGCTTCCAAACCAAGCTTTTCAACTTTAATGATATCGCCTTCGGCTACCTTGTACTGCTTTCCGCCAGTTGCAATGATTGCGTACATATGGCACCTCCTATCATTATTACTCGCCAATTACGGTGTCCGACGCCAAACGGCATCAGAATTTAAACCCCATTGTGCGGCACACTAAGTTATAATATCATAAGCATAAATAATTGTCAACGTATAAAATTTCTATATATTCCTTCACGGAATTTCTATTATTTCTGCCGACTCTTCATTAATTATCTATATATTCCTTCATTTATTTTCAATATATTCTTGCATTAATTTTCCGGACATTACTTCATAAATTATCTATATCATATATCTCTATATAGTTCTACATTAATCTCTATATATTTCTGCATTAATTTTACATCCGCAAGCTTCATATACCTTAATCTGTCATAACAATACAGCCATGAAGTTTTACTGCTCATACGGAGAAAACATCATGGACTTCTTCAAATCAATACATGTGCTGTTCTTAAATACAACACCCTCCTTAAGCAGCATATCCCTTTGTACATCCTTCCCTCCGAATACATAATCGGGAGCCAGCTCGCCCTTGCTGTTGACCACACGATGGCAGGGCAGCTTTAGCTCCTCAGGCGCATGGCTCATGGCTTGTCCGACTATTCTGGCAAAGCGGCGTGTTCCGAGAAGCTCCCCTATCTGGGCGTAGGTCATGACGTACCCCGGCGGGATCTGTGCAGCAATATCATATACCTTACTAAAGAATTCTTTCCTGTCCATAATACTTCTATCTCCATGTTTGCTAACTGTTATTCTTACCTTCGCATCTGCCAATTGCTTATGCCATTCCTGGTCTGCATGCTTCATATCCCTTGCTTCTTATTCCTTCTCCATATCCGCAAGCTGCTCATGAAGCGGCTTTCTTACCTTCTTCCTGGTCACCTCGACCAGGCCTAGGGCTGTCATATCGACCAAATTAGCCTTGATAGGATCCTCCTTAAGATGGTTGCTCAACTCCTCCATAAGAAGCCTGTTACTCTTATCGGAATCCATATCTATAAAATCTATTATTATAATGCCGCTCAAGTTCCTGAGCCTTATTTGCTTTGCAATCTCCTTAGCAGCCTCAAGGTTAATCTTAAGGAAGGTATCCTGCACCTTCTTCCTCCCGGATACCGCCTTGCCGGTATTCACATCGATTACTGTAAGCGCTTCCGTAGGCTGAATAACCAGTGTGCCTCCGGATTTGAGCCAAACCATCGGCTTGACGGCATCAATAAGCTTTTCCCGTATGCCATAAAGGGAATTAAGACTTATCAGAGGGTCCTCATAAAGCCTTAGCTTTCCGATATCCTCGGCCTGATGATGCTCAAGATAATCCTTTATATTCTCATACAACTTTCTGTCGTCTGTAACAAATTCATCAACCTGACCTGCATAACCGTCCCGTATATCACATATATATCCGGGCGGAGTACCGTAAAGCAGTGAAAACGGACTCTTATGCACCCCGTATCTAATAATACTCTCATAGCTGTCCTTAAGCATTTCAAGCTCGTTGATTATGATGTCATCCGGCATAAAAGCCGCATTAGTTCTTATTATTATTCCATATTCCTTATTCTTATATGGGGCTACTATTGATTTTAGCCTGTGTCTTTCATGATCATCCTCAATTTTTGAGGAAACTCCTATAATAGTTTTCCCATGGGTAAGGGCCACATATTTCCCCGTAAGGTTAATGTTCGAGCTTACTACAGGAGCCTTGGTCTTAACATCCTCCTTAATAACCTGTACAATCAGCTCGTCTCCTGCCCTTATCCCGGCTTCCTTTATCCCGGCTTCCTTAGACTTTTCTGCACCGGTCTGTGTTCCTTCGGCCATTATCGGATGCTTATTCTCATCCATGGAATAATAGCATATCCTGCCGTCTGCAATCTCGATAAATGCGGCATTGATATTTTTCACGATATTTTTAACCTTGCCCAGGTATATATTCCCCAGAATCGTATCATCCTTGGAGTCATTTATGGACACCTGAACCATGTCCCTGCCTTTAAAAAAGGCGGAGACTATCTTATCACCCTGTCTGGTTATAATTAGCTTCTGATCCATAAGCCGCACCTCATATTGAAGATTAATGCATCTCTTACTAAATGTGTTAATTCATGTATTACTGCCAATCACTCATATTTATATATAATGATTAATCTCTGTCAATCACCCGTCAGTTACAATACATATAATTACCTAATCCCTGTCAGCCACCTGTCAGTTATAATCCATACAATCACATAATCCCTGCCCATCATCTGTCAGTTACAATACATACAATTACATAATCCCTGCTAATTATCTGTCAATCATATAAAGAGGGATCAGCCTGTCATCCCTGATACTGCGCCCATACAGCTCCAGCCGGTGAACCTGCCAGGCAAAGGACTTAAATTCCGCTCCGATATGCTTATGAAATGTCTCCATTACTAGCTCAGGCTTTAAATTGGATGAACTTCCTGTATTGCACTGCAGGTAAACCTTGATATTATTATTGTCAGACAGAACGCTTCCCTTGTCAATTATTAAGTCCATACCTTCGGTCTCGGCGCTTAAGGCAGCCCTTCTCATAGCTTCATATTCATCCTTATCGTAGGCGGCTATTGTAATCAATGGTCTTATATCTGCAGACGTCTCACTTGTCTTTGTCCTTTTGTCAGCTATTATTTCATCCAACGAAAGAAAATCAGCAAACTTTTCCGCAAATCCCTTCTGATCTTTAAAAAATCCGTCCGATGAATAACCTTCCTTCAGATACACCAGATAATCGGCGGAGGCAACCTGTGACATGGCGCTGACCGCCTTCCGGTTACCCTCTCTTTCTTTAAGTATATAAAGGTCCGTTACCTCAAATCCCTCCGTTAGCACGGTATTTAAACGGGCCTTCATCACCTCCGGCTCATCCGAGGATAAAAGCCCGACATCGAGATACTCTGCATCGGAGGTAAGCCCGACACCGATGGGCGCTGCAAAGGACATGATCTGATGGGGGCTGAACCCCTTCGTATATTCATTGTCAAAGCCCGCCCTTCTGAAGGCCTTTTGGAAATATCTCATTACATCCAGATGACCGATAAACTTCATTGCACCATACTTTTTAAATCTGATTCGTACATTCACGGAAGCCCAACCTCCCTGTCTAAGCCTTTATCATTACTGTCAGTGACAAGGCCTGCATCCATGCCGTCAACCTGTTGATTTGCCTTGAAGTCATCACTGCTCGTTATGTCTGTACGCACTGACTTTCTGCATAATTCGTCGCTTATGCCGCCTGATATACTGCCTGAAAATCCATTACATATGCCGCTGTCAAATACCCTGGCTCCGCAGCCTGCACAGTACCTGGCACAGTTAGGCGTAATTTGGCCCTCTCCGGCGCGTCTGTACTCCCGCAACAGAAACGCCTTATTAACTCCGGCATCAATTATATCCCAGGGGAATATCTCATCCTCAGCCCTTTCCCTGTTGTTATAAAATGCAATATCAATATCATTGGCATCAAATGCCCTTGCCCATTTATCATAATCAAAGCATTCACTCCAGGAATCGAACAGACAGCCGTTCAAATATGCATCATATATAACCTTCGACAATCTGCGGTCTCCTCTTGCAAGCACGCCTTCCAGCACGCTTAGCTCGGCACCGTGCCATATATATTTTATACTTTTTTTGCTGGTTCTTTCATTTATACTGCTTCGCAGGGCATGCTGCTTCTCGATATATTCACTAGCAGTATCCATTCTGCTCCACTGGAATGGCGTGAAGGGCTTTGGAACAAAGAAGGATGTGCTCACGACTATATTCAGCTTGCCGCTTCTTTTTTCCTTAGGCTGCTTATAGTACTCCCCTGCAATTTTATCAGCCAATGCGGCAATTCCTTCTATATCCTCCATTGTCTCAGTAGGAAGCCCCATCATAAAATACAGCTTAACCCTGTTCCAGCCGCACATAAAGGCATCCGAGGCGCCCTTAAGTATATCCTCTTCCGTAAGTCCCTTGTTTATGACATCCCTTAAACGCTGGGTTCCGGCTTCCGGCGCAAAGGTGAGGCTGCTTTTCCTGACATCCTGCACCTTTCCCATAACATCAAGAGCAAATGCGTCAATGCGCAGCGAAGGAAGGGATATATTGACTCCCTTATTGCCAAACTCGTCAATAAGATAATATACCAGATCCCCCAGCCGGGGATAGTCACTGGAGCTTAAGGAGCTTAATGATATTTCCTCGTACCCTGTGGAATTGAGCATGTTTGCGGCATGCCTTTTCAAAGTCTCAATATCCCTGCCCCTGGCAGGCCTGTACACCATTCCTGCCTGGCAGAAGCGGCATCCCCTTATACAGCCCCTCTGAATTTCAAGGACCACCCTGTCCTGTGTTATCTTTATAAATGGAACCAGAGGCTTTTCCGGATAAAGGGCCGGGCTTAAGTCCCGCACCACCTGTTTTCTGACCTTATCCGGAGCCTTATCATATAATTTCGCAAATCCCTTTACAGTGTTGTCTTCATTATACTCCACATTATAAAGGGACGGCACATACATACCCTCTATCCGGGAAACCCTCTTCAGATATTCATTTCTTGACAAACCAAGCCTTTTGCATTCCTTGTACAAATCCAGAATGTCATTATATGCATTTTCCCCTTCCCCTATATAAAAGAAATCAAAGAAATCGGCTATGGGCTCGGGGTTATATGCACAGGGCCCTCCTCCTACGACTACAGGATCCGCATCCGTCCTGTCTTTTGCATATATGGGTATGTGGGACAGCTCCAAAATCTGAAGAATATTCGTATAACACATTTCATACTGCAGTGTAATTCCGAGGAAATCAAAATCCTTTACAGAATCCTGGCTTTCCAATGCAAAAAGAGGGATGCCCCGCTCCCTCATAAGCCTGTCCAAATCCAGCCAGGGTGAAAAAACACGTTCGCAATACGTATCCTCCCTGCGGTTAATAATATCATACAATATATGAAGTCCCAGATGTGACATACCTATCTCATATACATCAGGAAAACACATGCAAAACCTTATATCAACGTCCTTGGGATCCTTAACCTGCATATTGACCTCGCCGCCAATATACCTTGCAGGCTTTTCCACGGACAGCAATATCTCATCCGACAATGCCAGCTTTCTCATTATATTCGTCCTTTCCGGTTGGTTAGCAGGATGCATATACTTGCAATGCTTCCATAACCTTAACCGATATTATAACTTAATCGGGACGAAAACACAATGAAAAACAGGCTTTACTATACGACAGTCAAATAGCCGCAGCTTCTGCAGGACACCGGCCTTGTTATTCTTACTTCAGCCAGGATACTATCTTTGTCTCCAGATCGCTTAATACATCCTTCTGCGTAATATATTGCCTTACAGTTGTATAATTAAAGCTGTTCCATTCAACCTTAAGTTTATCAAACAAAAATATGCAAAGGAATATGACAGCCGCTATGACAGTACGAATAATCAGCAGACGGAAGGCTTTGGCTTCCTTAAGGCTCGCGGTTCCCTCCGTATCCGGATGAAAGCTGAAAAGCTTTGACTTCCTGCCTTCAGGTATTACATCGGCTTCTACAGCTTGTACGTTTGACCTGATCTCCTGTGCATGCAGAGAATTAAGCTGCCTTAAGCATGCTTCCCTTGCCTGTCTTATGTATTCCTCGCGTGATACCGGAATAAAACTTTTTGTAGCTTCCTGAGGCTCATAATCCTCCCGCGGCTTAAAAAACCTTTCCTGCGTCTTTTGAATTAGCCCCTCATTCATGTTATTGGCAAGGCTCTTTTCAATCTGACGGTAGAAGTTTTCTTCAGTCTTACTATCCATAAATGCGCCCTCCTTTCGCATGCCGATTATTTACATGCAGCGGCACAACCCCTATGCCTCCTGTTCATCGATATAAATGCGACATACAGGATGCATGACAATCCGGTTTGCAGCTTGTTCCATAATAGTATATTGGGGCATGCATAAACTTATGCAGGCATCTATGGACATATTTTCATATTATGTATTGGTAAGGTAATGGACAGCTATCTGTGTCCTGTGCTCAAGTCCTGTTTTCTCCAGAATTGTGCTGATATGGTTCCTGACAGTCCCGCCTGACAAAAACAACCTTTCCCCGATATTCTTATTTGACAACCCCTCGGCAATCAGTCTGGCAATCTCAAGCTCCCTCGGTGAGAGCATCATTTCAAACAGCTTCCTTCCCGGTGACCCTGCAGATATCCTCCCCCGTATGAAATCCAGGATATCCTTCTGGAACACAGTCCCGCCGGCATATATTACTCTTATTGCGTTAAGTATCCTGTCGGCAGGGCTGTTTTTCAGGATATAGCCGTTAACACCTGCCCTGAAGGCCCTGATAATCAGCTCCGGCTCGTCAAATGTGGTGAGAAGCAAGGGCTTTGCAGCTTCAACCGACATTATCTTAGCCGCAGCATCAATACCGTCCATGACAGGCATTCGTATATCCAGCAAGGCAACATCCGGCTTAAGCTTTAAACATAGCTCCACGGCCTGCTGCCCGTCCGCCGCACTGTCCAACAGCTCCATATCCTGCTGGCATTCTATAATCATCCTAAGCCCTTCCCTGACAATTGCATCATCATCTGCTATAACTATCCTAATCATAATACCCTCCAATTCATGACGTTGCAGCCGTTTCCGCACATGTGCCAGGCTCTTTTCACCTGCAAATAGTATTATCCCGAAGAAAGCTGCGTAATTATTTCTAAGTAACTTGCTGCATATATCCTTCATAACTTACTTCGTAATATCATGGTAACTTCTGTGCTTAAATTAAAAACTTCCCGCATAATGGATTTAAAGAACCTGCTGCACAAATTATATAATTTGCTTCTAATTTAATATATAAAAATATTCGTCACGCAGAAGCCGTCCTCATTCTTATTAAAAAAGCACCTGCCCTTGGCATTCACAGTCCTCTCCTCTATTGCCTCAAGCCCGGTATTCTTCACAAAGGGCTCCGACGATTTCCCGTTATCCTTATACTCAACCTTTATTACCTTATTAAAGACCTCAATATTAAGGATGAATTCGGTAGCGTTTGAATGCTTCAAAAGGTTTGTCAGGCACTCCTTCAGGTTGTCATGTATGCATATCCATATATCCGGGCCTACATTTACAAGGTCCCCGCTGGTCTTAAGCCTTGCGGACTTATTATAGCTAACCTTGAATTCCTCAAGAATGGCTGCAAGATCATTAATGCCAAGCCGGTACCTGTCCGTCCTCTCCTCCCGGAGGGCAGCCCTGATATCGTCCACACATTCCCTTAAGTTTTTTATTGCCTTTGCTATACTGTCACCTGCTTTTTTTGAATCCTCCTTTATAACAAGCATTGCTGCCTCAAGCAAAATGATGCTTCCCGATATCCCATGTCCCACCTCGTCATGAATCCTGGCGGCAATTCTGTTTCTCTCCTCCAGTGACACCGTTGTCCTCAGGGTTTTGATAAGCTCTCCCATATCCTTAAGCTTTTCATCCATCCTGCGGACCATATTTTTATTCTCCTCATTCAGCTTCATATAATGCTCAAGCCTGTTAACCAGAGCTCTGGCAATCAAAGCCATAGCCCCGATGCAAAGCGCTGCGGCAATAATGTTCTTTTCCGGCATAGCGACCAGTATAAGCAGCAGGGAAGCCGAAAAAAACACCTGATAAAAAACAGCCCTGTCCGTCAGTATATCCGCAAGTTGAAATACCAGTGCAATAATCAGCGGCATAAGCATCTTCGGATCCAGATAAAAGCAGACTGCAAGGCAAACTGAAGCTGTGAACAGGATGATATTGTGCCTGATATGAAGCCTGTTCATACGGCTTATCAATAACTCCAGCAAAAAAATGCAGACAAAGCTTAAGGCCGATATTATCCTTACGGACATATCGGCTTTATTAGTGTCTGCAATCAGATACGATGCTGCGACCGCCGTGATTTTAATATACAGATACAAAATCGGCTTGTTTTCCATTGGCATCCTTAGTTCATATTGTTATTATGTGAATATATTACCGCTCCCGACAAAAATGTCAGTGCTGTGAATAATCCAAGTATTATAATATTCATGCTTATATTTGCCTGTGAATCGGCCCTAAGCCTTGTAAAAATGTCAACGAACCAGTACTGCGGGAAAAGCTTCGCCATATTCTTAAGGCTTTCGGGAGCCATATCGAGAGGAAAATAACCGCCTCCCAAAATTGCTCCTATATTTGAAAATCCTATAATGACCGCCAGCAATGCCGTCTTCGACTTAAGAACCAGTGATACCGATATGGTGAAGCATACCGTGAATAAGGAAAACAGCAGTGTTACTGGTAAAAACATTCCGCGAGGGATACCTATGTCGGCATTCCATATCATAATATAGGCGCCGTAGATTCCAAGCTCGATCGCACACAACAAGAATCCGAATATACCTGCACCCAGGATATAATGCGAGGGCTTAACCGGTGCTGCCTTGATCCTGTTAAATATCCCGTTAATCGTATCATCAATTATCATGTATGCGGTGAATAGATTAACGGCAAATATAAACATCAGGTAAAAGCCCAGGGTGGTTATGAAGCCTTCCCTTGTTCTGTAGGATTCGGTATCCTTATCCGCTGCTTTATGCATAGCAACAGGAATATCCTTTTCGTTAAAACCCGTCAACAGCTTGATAAATTGATCCTCATTTCCTCCGGCGCCATTCGCAAGCATATCTATGCTGCTCATAAAGCTGTTTACATAAGCGCTGATAAATGCTGCATTCTCATAATCATCGATCGAGATTATCTGCATGTCGGGAGTATTGCCTGATACTGCCAGCTTCTGGAAACTTTCTGGTATTTTAATTATAACCGATATATCCTTATCAATCAACTCTCTTGAAAGGTACTCGTAATCATTTTCTACCAGCTCATATTCAAGGTCATTTGACAGATAATCCTTAAAGCTTGCGGATAATGTGCTGTTATCCTGGTCCATAACTCCAATCCGGACTTTAGACAGCGAATAGTCTACATATATATTACCGAAGGTGTTCATAAGGATAATCAGGAAGAAGCCGCTGATTACTGAAGCTGCAATTGCAAGCCTGTTCTGTTTTATGCCGGACAATACCAGTAAAAATATATTTCTCATCCTTCCCTCTCCTTCCTCTTAAATGAAGCGGCACCGATAACAAGCATAACCGCTATGATTACAATGCAAGCCAGGTTGATCCAATGCACCCTGTCCAATTTACCCATTATGGTCAAATCAAAGGCTGCTTCATGTATCTGATAAGCCGGCATCACATCTGTCACTCCCTCGATATACAACCCGTTTGAATATGTCCCGGCAAGGAACATCATAATCCATATTACGGAGAGCATCAGCGGAGCTATATTTTTCTTAAACACTATACCTGCCGCGGCGCCGATTGATATTAATGCAAAGGAGACAAGGAAAAACATCAGGAACAAATACAGGTTGCCTGCCAGGGAGTCTGCATATCTGGCCTTAAATAACAGAACGCTTACAGACATCATAACTGCCATCTGCATAAGCGTCTGGGGCAGCAATCCAAGTATCTTTGCTAGAAACAGCTTCGTTTTCCTGACAGGTGCAATCATTAACCTGTCAATGGTTTTATGCTGACGCTCTCCGGCAAAGCATGCAACTCCCGTGATTACGTTCATAAAGGCTATCATGGCCGGCAGGGTTACTGCATAATAGTCAATCATGGGCCTTCCTCCCAGGTATGAAGCGTCAATATAGCTTTCCCTGGGTTCAAATTCGCCTACAAGGGCTGCATCCTGAGTCCTGCCAAGTGAGTAAACCGCCTTGTTTATCTGGGAAAAGCCGGCCGCCAGTGCCTTTACCGCCCTGTTCTTTACCCTGTTCTTGCCTTCATAAATATCAATTGACAGAGGATCACCTCTAAAGACCATAACCGCAGATATCTCATCCTTCCCGGCCCTTATTCTGGCAGTCTCAATGTCATCCGTCTCTTCAAATACAATACTGCCCCCGTCCCCTGCTTTGCTTAGGAAGCTGCTTACAGCCAATCTGCTGTATGGGTCATCTGCTTCTACAGCATATACGACAGTTGTAGAACCAATTGTTTCTTCAGATTTATTCATATTTTCAATCAGCTGCCCAAGCAAGAATATCATTATGGCGGGGAACATGAGGAAAAAGAATAGATTCACCTTATTTCTGGTAAATTCCCTGGTCTCCTTAATTATTACCGAAAGCATG
>DCTS01000105.1 GCA_002329645.1 Lachnoclostridium sp. UBA1434
AATCTATTACGAAGGAGAAAACATAAAAACTGAAATAAAACACAGGTCTTTTGTACAAAAAGTATGGGAAGTTACTCGATCTTTGATTTAACAAGATAATGGAGGAAATAAAAATGTCTGCATTTGATAACGCAACCCTTATGATTACTGGTGGTACTGGTTCTTTTGGCTCTACCGTTCTGAAACACTTCCTGGATTCTGACCTGAAGGAAATCCGTATCTTCTCTCGCGACGAAAAGAAGCAGGACGATATGCGCCACGAACTTCAGGCTAAGCACCCGGAGAATGCTAAGAAGGTCAAGTTTTACATCGGTGACGTCCGCAATCCGCAGTCTGTCCGGGATGCTATGCCCGGTGTTGACTACATCTTCCACGCAGCTGCTCTAAAGCAGGTCCCTTCCTGCGAGTTCTTCCCCATGCAGGCTGTTCAGACTAACGTAATCGGTACCGATAACGTCCTGCACGCGGCCATTGATGCCGGTGTCAAGCGTGTTGTTTGTCTGTCCACCGATAAGGCAGCTTACCCCATCAACGCCATGGGCATCTCCAAGGCTATGATGGAGAAGGTTTTTATAGCCAGGTCAAAGACGGCAGACCCGGATAAAACCACCATATGCGGCACACGTTACGGAAACGTATGCGCTTCAAGGGGATCCGTAATACCGCTTTTTGTGGAGCAGATAAAGCAGGGAAAACCAATCACAATAACCAACCCTGATATGACAAGGTTCCTGATGAGCCTTGAGGAAGCCGTAGGATTGGTGGAGTATGCCTTTCGGCATGGTCAAAGCGGAGACATTCTCATTAAGAAATCGCCTGCCTGTACGATTAATGATTTGGCAAAGGCCTTGCTGGAGCTGTTCAATGCGGATAATGAAATCAGAATCATAGGTACAAGGCACGGTGAAAAGCTGCATGAGACGCTTATGACCAGGGAGGAGTATTATGCGGCCGAAGATAAAGGGGACTTTTACCGGATACCGGCCGATCAAAGAGATTTATATTATGATAAATACTTTATCATAGGAGACCGGAAGCTTTCACAAGAGAAGGAATATAACTCTAGCAATACAAAGCAGTTGACGGTGGAGGAAGTAAAGAAGAAGCTGCTGGAGATTGATTATATTCAAAATGAATTGGCAGGGTGGAAGGTATGAATGTATTGGTTACAGGCTCAAAGGGCTTTATCGGGAAAAATCTTATAATGAGATTGAAAGAGGAAAAGGATATCGGCATTTATGAATATGATACGGGTATGGATAAGCAGACCCTTGAAAAATATTGCAAGGCAGCAGACTTCGTATATCATCTGGCGGGTATTAACCGGCCGGAGGATGAGCGGGAATTTATGACCGGGAATTACGGTTTTACCTTAGAGCTGCTGGATATTCTGAGCAAATATAATAAACAATGTCCTGTAATGCTGTCATCATCCATCCAGGCCGCATATGACAATAATTACGGAAGAAGCAAAAAGGCGGCGGAAGATCTGCTCCTGAGTTATTCCGCCAAAAACGGTGCAGATGTCTTTATCTTCAGGCTTCCCAATGTTTTCGGCAAGTGGTGCAAACCCAATTACAATAGCGCAGTTGCAACCTTCTGCCATAATATTGCACGAAATATCCNNGAAAGAGATAAAGCTGGTTTATATTGACGATATTGCAGACGGACTGATCAGGCTGCTTCATAGCGGAACAAGCAGCACAAGCGGCGCAAGCGACGCAAGCGACGCAAGCAAAAGCAGCACAGGTGAAAGCAGTACAGGCAAAAGCAGCGCAAGCGGCGCCGGCAAAGGCGGCACAGGCTCAAGAGACGCTAACAGCGCAAGCGACGCTAGCAAAAGAGGCACAGGTGAAAACGCTGCTTTTTATGAGATTCATCCCGTATACTCTGTTTCATTGGAAAGCCTGGCCGACCTGTTACATTCATTTCAGGAATATCGCTCAAAGGGGTATGTACCGGATCTTGCCGATGATTTTACCAGGAAATTATACGGAACTTATCTGAGCTATCTGCCGGAGGATGATTTAAGTCATAAGCTTAACATGCATTGTGACCATAGGGGATCATTTACGGAGTTTCTAAAGAGCGGCAGCAGCGGGCAAATATCGGTAAATGTAATAAAACCGGGTATTACAAAAGGAAACCATTATCACAATACAAAGACTGAGAAATTTCTTGTGGTAAGCGGAAGAGGAGCTATTCGGCTAAAGCATGTCATATCCGGACATGTCATGGAATTTCATGTAAGCTCCGGGAATCTTGAAGTCATAGACATTCCGGTTGGATACTGCCATAGTATTGAAAACACAGGCAGCTCGGATATGGTTGTTATTATATGGTGCAGTGAAATATTCGATAAAGATAACCCCGATACTTATGTATCAGTATAAACAAGGAGAATATATGAAGGCATTAAAGGTTATGACTGTAGTTGGCACCCGCCCGGAAATCATCAGGCTGTCTTCCGTAATAAGAAAGCTTGACAGGTGCGAAGCCGTACAGCATTATTTGGTTCATACAGGGCAAAATTATGATTATGAGCTTAATGAAATATTCTTTGAAGATCTGAAGCTTCGCAGACCGGACTTTTATCTTAATGCAGCCGCATCATCTTCCCTGGAAACCATAGGCAATATAATAGCAAAAATTGAGAAGGTTCTGGATGAAGTCATACCGGATGCATTTTTAATATTGGGCGATACTAACAGCTGCTTATCTGCAATTGCAGCCAAGAGGAAGCATATACCTGTTTTCCATATGGAGGCCGGTAACCGTTGCTTTGACCTGAGGGTACCGGAGGAAATCAACCGCAGGATTGTGGATCATTTGTCCGATATTAATTTACCTTACAGCAGTATAGCAAGAGAATATCTCATCAGAGAGGGTATAGCTGCGGACAGAGTGATAAAAACAGGAAGCCCGCTATATGAAGTAATCACTGAAAACATGGATAAAATCCTTGCATCCGATGCATTAATGAAATACGGTCTTAAGCCGCGGCAATATTTTCTGGTTTCCTCCCACAGGGAAGAAAATATTGATTCGGAGATTAATTTCATTAAGTTTGCCGGGATATTGAACCTTATCTGCAATGAGTATGATCTTCCCGTAATAGTCAGCACCCATCCAAGAACATTAAGCAGAATAAAAAAGGAAAATATCGAGTTCTATAAGAATATAAATTTTTTAAAGCCCTTCAGTTTTTCAGATTATGTTAATCTTCAGATAAATGCAAAGGCCGTATTAAGCGACAGCGGTACCATTAGTGAAGAAACCTCCATTCTTGGATTGCGGGCCCTTAATATAAGAGAAACACACGAACGGCCGGAGGCTATGGAAGAGGCTGCCGTAATGATGGTCGGTCTTAATCCCGACAGGGTAATGGAAGGACTAAATATATTGGATACGCAAAATCCTGATACATTAAGAAAGGTTGCGGATTATACGGTCCCGAATGTATCGGAAAAAGTGCTGCGTATTATACTTTCCTATACCGATTATGTAAACAGAGTGGTTTGGAGCAGGTAAATAAGATTTGTTGGAGTAAGTAAAAATTTTTGCATAAAGGAAAATGCGGATTCGTTTGAATCCGCAATTATTGTGGATTATATTATCTCATTTACTATGATAGTAAACCGGCTAAGAAAGGCCTTCTTCTAATCCAGAAGAATACTCTTCTTAACAAACCGAATAATATACCATAAACTATGTTGATTAAGGTACTTAGAAGTATATATCTTCTTGTAAAGCTTAAGCAGCCGAATTCCACCAATAATGCTTCCACGGTAGTTACATCTTTCAGGAAATATAAACCGGTAATCATTGTAGTAAAAGTCAACAGATCAAGAATAAGTGCTACTCGCCAACTAATCTCTGTAGTTAAGCGGGCAAAAATACTAAAAAACAAAGCGCCAATCAATCCCGGAACTATTAGGGCAAGAAAAAACTGAAACAGCTGAAATGCCATAGTGCACCTCCCATTATTATTGTTGTTTATAATAAAATATGCTAAAATTCACATTAGTGTTACATATTTGCTGCAATACAGGAAGGACATATCATCGTGTCAATCAAGAAGGCATGATTTATGAATATCGGAATACAGGACGGAGGACAGCTTGTATGGCATTCTATAATTATATACTGATTATTGTGTTGCTCTTAATAATCAGTTATCTGGTTTTGTCCGCAAAACAAAAGCTTATAAAAAAAGTGTGGTTAAGAAGAACTGTAAATGNNGTCGCCATTATTTTTATAGCAGGTGTTGTTGTTTTGTTTCCCGGTTTTAAGAGTATTCCAAACACGGGAGAGTTCTCTTATAATTCCTGTGTACTGGAATTAACTGATGAAACACGTATTGAAGAGTTTAGGACCGACGGCAGCCCTCGAAAATTATCTGTGCTGGTCTATTATCCGGATGATGAGAAAGCTGCAGATAATACCTGCCCTCTGGTTGTGTTTTCCCATGGCGGTATTTCAACGAAGACAAGCAATCTATCTTTGTTTAAAGAGCTGGCAAGCCACGGCTATGTGGTTGCAAGCATCGACCATACCTATCATACGATCAATACGAGAATTGACGGGGTGAATATTCCTGTAAGCGCCGAATACATGAGAGAATTAAATGAAGAAGACTCACATAAGGATATTGAAAATTCCTATGCGTGCTTTAGGAAGTGGATGAAGCTGCGTACAGATGACATTAATTTTGTGATAGATACTTTTATTGTAAAATCCTCAAACAACAGTAACTCCTTCTATCGATTAATAGATGCGGACAGAATAGGTGTTGCCGGGCATTCCCTCGGCGGTTCCGCAGCACTCGGAGTTGCCAGACAACGAAACGACATTAAAGCCGTGATTGCATTGGAGTCCCCCTATATGTGCGATATTACGGGAGTTAACGGTGATGAGTTTACGTGGAATACGGAACCCTACCAATGTGCTGTGATGAACATTTACAGTGACAGCGGTTACCCGTTAATAGAAACGGATAACAAATATGTACAGAACAGAAATCATATGCAAAACAGCGGAAATATCCGATATTATTATATCAAGGGAAGCAACCATTATACGTTAACAGATTTGGTCAGGACATCCCNNATATTATGTGCGCTGCTCGGCGGAAGCTATAGAAAATCCGGATACGAGACATTGGAGTTCATAAACCAGAAGAGCCTTGCCTTTTTTGACGAATATTTATGAACGTCCGGTTATTCTCCGTAGATTATTCAATAATATCAAAGCAAGCCTGCGCCGGAATACAGCAGCTGCCCCATGCAGCGCGGATGGAATATAAAATTCAAAAGGGCAGGGCGCAGCTTATGTACATTGTATCCAATGGAGGGATACTTCATTGCCCTCGTTGTCATCGGTGAGCGTGAGCGGGCAGAAACCGAATTGATGCTTCCGTCCTGTACAGAGTACCTTCAGAAACCGTACAAAGAGACAAAGGCCGGTATGGGCCGGAAGTGGCTTATGATTCATGTGACGGATGAAGCGGTATTGGAGGATGTTAAGAAATGTATCGCTATCCGGAGGGGTAAATACAGCAGCAAAGCGAAATGACTAAAGAGAAGGAGAATTATTTGCAATGGACATATTTACCGCCGGCATTGACGGCTGGTCATCATGGGGAAAGATTTTTCAGTCAATTGAGGCCTTTGAGCCGCTTGTAAAATATATATTCAACCGTCACAATTTGACTTTTACAGAGATTGAGCATTGCACGCCCGGAACAAATGCAGTTTTCAAAGTCGGCAATTATATAGTAAAAATATTTGCACCCAAGGAATCCGGTATGGATACCGATTCAGATGAATTGACATTCAAAAAGCAAAGTGCTATACTCCAATAGTTAGCTAGCTAATGATTAGCGTGGTAATGATTAACAGGCTAACAATGCTTTAGTACAAGGCGGTGAGTAATCAAAGAAATGGATAATAAGATGATCATTTATCAATTAATAAGCTTTGCCATGAAACATAGAAAAATCATGCAGAGTTATCTGGATGAAACCGGCGTCTACCAGGCCCAGCATCATTTACTTATGGAGATTGCCCATAACCCGAATGCTTCGCAGAACGATATTGCCAAATCAATGGATGTATCTGCAGCAACTGTAGCAGTATCCTTAAAAAAGCTGGAAAAGGGAAGATACATCAAACGTGAAGCGGATGAGGAGGATAACCGGCTCAATAAAATTACCATTACTGAGAAGGGAAACAGGGTTGTAGAACAGAGCAGGCAAATTTTTAACATGACTGATCGAATGGTTCTCGAGGGAATTACTGAAGAAGAAAAGCTTTACCTTTCTTCTTTGCTAAAAAAGCTGGATGCCAATCTGGTCAGGATGGAGGATGAAATAAAGGAAAAAAAGATTAAGCAGCAGGATGGATAACGGCAGGATCGGCTGTCAGACACATTAACATAAACTAAATATAATAGAAAGGACATAATGGAATGGGACGGTACTTTAAATATGCAAAACCGTATTTATCCGCATTTATCATAGGACCAATTCTTATGATTGTGGAGGTTATAGGTGAAGTGGTTATGCCTCTGCTGTTAAGCAATATCATTGACAACGGGGTAGTTGGAAAGAGAGGCATTGCCTATATAATAGCAATGGGTATAACGATGGCAGTTACTGCACTATGCATGATGGCAGGCGGTGTGGGAGGAGCTTATTTTGCCATCAAGGCGTCCTCGGGATTTGCCAACGATTTGAGGAAGGATCTGTTCAGTCAGATACAGAGATTTTCCTTTAACAATATTGATCAGTATAATACAGGCTCCTTGATTACACGGTTAACAAATGATATTACCCAGATACAGAACATGCTGCAGATGATGTTGCGAATGGCCTTAAGAGCCCCCGGCATGCTCATCGGCGCACTTATAATGGCCTTTGTGCTAAACCCGAAGCTTGCGCTTGTTATTCTGTGTGTAATACCTTTGCTGTCCCTGGCAATTTTCCTTATCATGAAGACTGCATTTCCCCGCTTTTCAATTATGCAGAAGAAGCTGGACGCACTCAATACTACCACCCAGGAGAATCTGACGAATATCAGGGTCGTAAAATCATTTGTCAGAGAACGCTTTGAGGAAGGCAAATTTAAGAAAGCAAATACTGATTTGATGGAAAGTACCTTAAGAGCAATGAAGGTTGTTATCTTCACCATGCCGGTTATGACCGTGGCGATGAACATCACGACCCTGGCCGTGGTATGGTTTGGCGGGAATCAGGTTATCGTGGGCAGCATGACCTCCGGTGTTCTGACTGCATTTGTAAACTATGTTGTCCAGATTCTTATTTCACTGATTATGGTATCCTTTATTATTCTGAACAGCTCAAGAACAATAGCATCTGCAAAACGTATCGACGAGGTCCTCAGCACGGACATTGACCTGACGGACGATGAGGCTTTGCATAAGGATCTTGATGTTCAGTTCGGCAAAATCGAATTTAAGGGAGTTCATTTTAAATACTACAAGAACAATGAAAAATGGGTTTTGGAAGATATCAACCTTGTGATAAATCCGGGTGAGACCGTCGGCATCATCGGTTCAACCGGCTGCGGCAAATCAAGTCTTGTTCAGCTAATTCCCAGATTGTATGATGTGGACCTGGGAGAAGTGCTGGTTGATGATGTAAATGTGAAAGACTATGCAATAAAGAACCTTCGCAACGGAGTTGGCATTGTGCTCCAGAAAAACATTCTGTTTTCCGGTACGATTAAGGAAAATCTAAAATGGGGCGACGAGGATGCGGAGGACGAAGAGATATATAAATATGCGGAAAGCGCGCAGGCCCATGGATTTATCTCATCATTTGAGAGCGGGTATGAAACCGAGCTCGGACAGGGCGGCGTCAATGTCTCCGGCGGACAAAAGCAAAGGTTATGTATTGCCAGAGCATTGCTGAAGAAGCCGAAGATTCTGGTTCTTGACGACAGTACCAGCGCCGTGGACACCGCAACGGAAGCAAGAATCAGGGAAAGCTTCAATAACGAGCTTAAAGGAACTACGAAAATCATCATTGCTCAAAGGATTTCCTCAGTAATTAATGCGGACAAAATTGTTGTTATTGATGACGGCAGGATTACCGGCATTGGCACTCATGAGGATTTGATGCAATCCTGTGAAGCATATTCGGAGATTTATTACTCCCAGATGGATAAGAAGGTGACGGCATAATGGGACATATAACTGAAGAAAGAAAAGAAGAATTATTACGCAGATATGGGAATGCTAATAAGTCCGCCGGCCCGGGAGGAATGAAACCGCCCGGTCCCGGAGGAAGAAGACCTGGTGGCTTCGGCGGACCCGGAAGAGGCCCGCGAGGCTTTATGGGCGGCGGCAAGCCGAAGAATGCGTCGGTGACTATCAACAGATTGCTTGCTTATATCGGACGGGATAAGTTTAAGATTTTACTTGTTTTTGCCTTTGTACTTGTCAGCAGCCTGACCAATCTGGGCGGAAGCTATATTTTGCGACCCATAATTAACAACCTGGTATCTGCCGATCGGACCGCCGGGGAAAAGTTTAGCAACCTTGCAATCGGCATCCTGATTATGGCATGTATTTATTTTGTCGGTATTATATGCACCTACCTGCAGCAGCGAATTATGATAGTAGTGTCCCAGAATGCACTGGTTAAAATCAGAGATGATTTATTCCGCAGGATTCAAAGGCTTCCTGTAAAATATCATGATACACATACCCACGGTGATGTCATGAGCCGTTTTACTAATGACCTGGATTCGGTCGGAGAGATGCTCAATCATACCATGACCCAGATTTTTTCAGGCATACTCACTCTGATTGGCACTGTAACCTTGATGTTTATAACAAATTGGATACTGGCAGTCGTTATTATTGTTACATTACCTTTATTATTATACGCAGGAAGCATAATCGGAAAACAAAGCAGGAAATACTTTACCCAGCAGCAGCAAGCCCTCGGTGCGGTAAACGGATATATTGAAGAAACCGTATCAGGCCAGAAGGTAATTAAGGTATTCTGCCACGAAGAAACCACTGTGGAGGAATTCAACTTCTTAAGCGATGACCTGCGTAAAAAGCAAAGGAACGCACAATTTTTCGGCGGTATTATGGGGCCTGTCATGGGTAATCTAAGCCAGATAAGCTATGCATTATCTGCGACTGTGGGAGGAATCCTGTGCCTTACAGCCAATTTTGACATTGGCGGACTTACCATATTTACTAACTATTCGAGGCAGTTTTCAAGGCCGATTAACGAATTGTCCATGCAAATGAATGTCATATATGCAGCATTGGCCGGAGCGGAAAGAGTATTTGAGGTATTGGACGAGTCACCTGAGGCAGCAGACAGGGAAGATGCAATAGAGATCGGCTCTGAGGCGAACCTGGCGGAAGGGGCACATGTTATAAAAGGCGAAGTAACATTGAAGAATGTTACCTTTGGGTATGTTCCCGGAAAAACCGTGCTTAAAAATATCAATGTTACGGCAAAACCTGGTCAGAAGGTTGCCTTTGTCGGATCCACAGGAGCAGGGAAGACAACCATCACGAACCTGATCAACAGGTTTTATGAAATAGAAGAGGGGGAGATATTGATTGATGGTGTCAATATCCGGAACATCAGGAAGGATTCATTAAGAAGCAATATAGCAATGGTACTTCAGGATACCCATTTATTCTCCGGTACGGTCAAAGAAAATATCCGCTACGGGCGTCCCGATGCAACCGATGAAGAGGTTATCGCCACAGCCAGGACGGCATGTGCCCATTCCTTCATCGAAAGGCTGTCTGAAGGGTATGATACGATATTGGACGGTGACGGCGCCAATCTTAGCCAGGGTGAACGCCAGCTCCTGAATATAGCCAGAGCTGCCATATCAAAAGCGCCTATTCTGATACTTGACGAGGCAACCAGCTCTGTCGATACCAGAACAGAAAAATTAATTGAACGCGGTATGGATCGTCTGATGAAGAACAGAACCACCTTCGTAATAGCACACAGACTGTCTACCGTGCGCAATGCGGATCAGATCATTGTGCTGGAGCACGGCGAAATCATAGAGCAGGGCACCCACGAGGAGCTTCTTGCAATGGGCGGAAGATATTATCAGCTTTATACCGGAGCTGTTGAGCTGGACTAGAATAAGGTACTAAATTGGTTTATTATAAAGTGTTGAGCTTGATTAATGCAGGATATCAAGCCGGACTAATATAGGGTGTATAATTACTTAGGATTATAATAAAAAATAATTGGAATTATGTTTTCATATTGACACTTTTCGATTTGACGCATATAATAATCATATTGATATTTATAGATTTGAGGTGCCAATATGGAAGACTACTTAAAATATGCTAAAGTATTCAAGGCGCTTGGGGATCCTAAAAGAGCAATGATTGTTGATATGCTCTCCTGTGGTGAACTTTGCGCCTGTATGATTCTAGAGAAATTCGAGATGTCCCAGTCTACACTGTCTCACCACATGAAGCTCCTTTGCGAATGCGGGCTGGTTAAGGGCAGAGAACAGGGCAAATGGACTTATTACTCATTGGACACAGATATCGTCGGAAGAATAAAGCAATTCCTCTGCGGCATTACATCCGATAAAGAAAAATGTATTTGTAAGGAAGATGCAGGTTATTGTAAAGGATGTGATGAAAATGAGTAATGAAAAGCCCTGCTGCTGTTCATGTGATAGCTGCTGCAGCACGAAATCCATCACACCGTATGATATTAATGATAAATGGGTAACGGGTGAAATTCTTACTCCTAAAGGCACAGTACCTGTGGTTTCAACTAAGCTTCATTTCAAAGACACACTCGGAGCATGGAAGGTGCGCTGGGGTATAGGCAGGATGAAGTACAAGGTGAGTCCGGGGATTTATGCTATAGGCAGGCCTGATCATACATCTCCGGTGCTGGTAAGTGCGAACTACAAGCTGACATTTGATGTCTTAAGAAAAGAGTTATCAGACCTGGATTGCTGGATCATGATACTTGATACAAAGGGCATTAATGTCTGGTGTGCAGCCGGTAAAGGTACATTCGGAACCGATGAAATAATAAACCGTATATCGAAGACCGGGCTGTCTGAGATAGTATCACACAGGAAATTGGTGCTGCCGCAGTTGAGTGCGCCCGGTGTAAGCGCCCATGAAGTGGCAAGACAAACCGGTTTTACCGTGATTTACGGACCTGTGAGGGCTAAGGATATAAAGGCATTTCTCGATTCAAGCTATAAGGCCACGGAAGAAATGCGTACAGTAGAATTTTCAATACGGGACAGACTGGTTCTAACCCCGGTGGAGTTGGTGTCTGCCGCAAAGCCTTCATTGATGGTTTTCGGCATATTATTTTTGATAAACCTTTTCGCTGCCAGGCCTTTCGGGCTTGCTGATTTCATTGCCTATACGGGTGCTGTATTAGCCGGAACTGTCATAACACCCATACTTCTTCCCGTGGTTCCCGGCAGAGCTTTCTCGTGGAAGGGCTGGCTGCTGGGACTTTTGTGGACGTTGGGATTTATCTGGTTTAATGGCTGGTTTGCTCCCGGGTTTTTGCTTCTTGCCATAGGGTATTTGCTGGTCTTACCATCATTGTCGGCATATTTGGCAATGAATTTCACAGGCTCGTCANNTTCCGGTGTTATCAAGGAAATGAAGATAGCCGTGCCGCTTATTGCTGTTTCCCTAGCAACAGGGATTATATTATTGTTGATTAACAGCTTTCTGCCATAAAGGAGGACTTTATGAAACATAGATACCTAAAAAATGTCACAACACTTTGTCTTTCGGAAGAAAAATGTATCGGCTGCGGAAAATGTGCCGAGGTCTGCCCCCATGGAGTTTTCAGGGTGGATGAAAAGAAAGCAAGGATTGTAGA
>DCTS01000061.1 GCA_002329645.1 Lachnoclostridium sp. UBA1434
CCTCAGATAGTCGTTGGCAAGTATTGCAACGGGTGAAATCATAAACCACAGGAATGAATTGAGCAGGCATATCTGGCCCATAAGGTTATAGGGCTTGTCAGAGTAATCCCATACATTAAGCCCAAGCCATATATTTACAATAAGACCGGTGATAAATTCAACACCGGTTATTATTATGGCGGAGATAACCATCTGGCTGATGAAGGACATCTGCCATGGGTATACTTCATTCAAAAGCCCTATAAGAATAAAGCATATCCCCCCGGCTATAAACATGGATATATGTGAAAATCCCCTTGAAATTATCTCAAGTCCGCCGTATGCGAATCCTCCTGCTATAAATAACAGGGTGTATTTTAAGAACCTGTTATATACAATCAGCATGCAATCCCCTTCTTGTCAGTTTTCTGTCTTCAAACGATTTTTATCATAAGCAAACCCGTCTGCTTTGAACAATGTATTGCTTCAGGTGCTTATAAGCTTTTTATATAAGTATACGCGCCGGCAAAAATAAATATTGCTCAATATCCATATTCCATAAGAATCATAATTCTCTATACAGCAAAAAGGACAGTCAGACTGTCCTTTTTCGGAGAAGGTATTTTTGTTACTTATGGGGGGTGTAGCAAAAATTATAATGTATTGGGGTTTACGTGTATAGTATATCATGGCAGTATAAATAAGTCTGCACAAACTTCACAAATTATGAGTTCATTTTCCGTCAAAATGTACAAGTAGATATAATATTCTGCTGCCCGGATTAAGCCTGCTGGGGCTGGAACAGAGCTTCAAACTCATCCCTGTTTATTCTTTCCTTTTCTATCAGCAGCTTTGCACAGGCATCCATGATTTCCTTGTTCTCGGTCAGGATCCTTTTTGCTTCGGCATAACAGCTGTCAATTATCCGTTTAACCTCTTCATCTATCTTATTGGCAATATTTTCACTGAAGGTTCTTGCGTGGGCCAGATCCCTGCCTATAAAGATCTCATCGTCATCGTAATCATAATTTACCATTCCGATTGTATCAGAAAATCCGTATTTAGTAATCATGTCCCGCGCAATCTTGGTGGCTGTCTTAATATCCTGGGATGCCCCTGTCGTGATATCGTCAAAGGTCAGCTCTTCCGCAGCTCTTCCTCCAAGGCCTACAATGATTTCCTGACGCATACGGCCTCTGGTGTTGAACATTTCATCCTTTTCGGGGAGGGGCATTGTAAAGCCTGCCGCACCGGTGCCGGTAGGAATAATCGAGACCGTGTAGACCGGTCCCACATCGGGAAGCAGGTGGAATAATATAGCATGGCCTGCCTCATGATATGCCGTAATATTCCTTTCCTTATCGGTTATGACCTTGCTCTTTTTCTCTTTGCCTATGCCAACCTTAATAAATGCCTGCTTTATATCCTCGTTGATAATGAAGCTTCTGTTTTCCCTTGCAGCTCCGATAGCAGCCTCGTTCAGCAGATTCTCCAGATCGGCTCCCGTAAATCCCGCCGTTGTCTGAGCTATCTGCTTTAAGTCCACATCATCACCCAGAGGCTTACCCCTGGCATGTACCGCAAGTATTTCCTCTCTTCCCTTAACATCCGGCCGTCCGACAGACACCTTTCTGTCAAACCGTCCCGGCCTTAAGATGGCAGGATCCAATATATCCACCCGGTTGGTTGCAGCCATTACAATAATGCCCTCGTTGACTCCGAAGCCGTCCATCTCCACAAGAAGCTGGTTTAAGGTCTGCTCCCTTTCGTCATGGCCTCCGCCCATTCCGGTACCTCTTCTTCTTGCTACCGCATCAATCTCATCAATGAATACTATGCATGGGGCATTTTTCTTGGCTTCCTCAAATAAGTCCCTTACCCTGGATGCGCCGACGCCGACGAACATCTCAACAAAATCAGAGCCTGAGATGGAAAAGAACGGAACACCCGCCTCGCCTGCCACGGCTTTTCCAAGCAAGGTCTTACCGGTTCCGGGAGGACCCACAAGCAGGACTCCCTTCGGTATTCTGGCTCCTACCTGGATATACTTCTTCGGGGATTTTAAGAAATCTACTATTTCCTTAAGCTCATCCTTTTCCTCATTAAGCCCTGCTACATTCTTAAAGGTTGTGGTCTTATTCTCTTCGGTAGTCAGCTTTGCCCGGCTTTTACCGAAGTTCATAACCTTGTTGTTGCCTCCGCCAACCGAGGCCTGGTTGGATATGAAGGAAAACAGCACCATTACTACAATAAACACAATAATATAGGGCAAAATATTGGTTAAGAACCAGTTTGGCTTGGATATTTTTTGAGTTTTATATGGAACTTCGGCTTCGTCAGCCATTTTTCGTATAATACCAAGATCCGTTTCAAAAAAGGATGCCTTTTCCCCGCTGTCGTTTAATATTACTCTGACCTCACCGGTGGGCACTTCCTCATTTGGAATTATTTCTATAAACCTGATGTTTCCGGCTTCAATATCCTTTTTAAAATCAATGAAGGTGTAATTATTGTTATTGCCGTAATTTATACTGTTTGAAATATAAACAGTCAGCAGAACAATTGCCAGTATGACCAGGTAAAAGCCATAGCCCTTCATTCGTTTTCTCACTAAGCAACCTCCTTTAAGCAATTATGTGATGTGTTGGTAAATGCAAATCAACCTGACTATATACCAGGCTCATATTTACTCTATAACGGCCACATATGGCAGATTCCTGTATTTCTGCTGAAAATCAAGGCCATATCCGACTACAAACTCATCCGGTATCTCAAAACCTACATATTTGACATATACATCCGTAACCCTTCTGTCCGGCTTATCCAGCAAGGTACATATATTCAGGCTGGCGGGAGCACGTGTTCCCAAAAGATCCATCAGGTACGCAAGAGTTCTTCCTGAATCTATTATATCTTCAATAATCAGAACATCATCACCCTGTATTGACTCGTCGAGATCCTTAACTATCCTGACACGTCCCGAGCTGATAGTTTCATTGCCATAGCTGGAAACCGACATAAAATCCAGGGTTACGGGAACCGTTATTCTTTTTGCCAGGTCACAGCAGAAAAATGCACTTCCCTTCAATATGCAAACAAGATGTACGCTTTTCCCTTCATAATCCCTGCTGATTTGTTCTGCAAGCTCCTTAATCCTTTTTGATATCCTTTCTTCCGATATCATAACCCTAAGTTTATCAGCCATTATTCTTCTCCTTTGCATAAATTATTATATTTCAGTGATTAATATATGTTATACTCATGTGCAATATATTGACAGTGCTTTCACTGATTTTGTATTTTTCACTCATCCTGCTGCCTGCCTCCGGTATCCACATTATATGGCTGCCGTCAGCCACCAGAAGCAATGAGGAGCGGTCACCCGCCGGAACCTTCTCGTCTATCAGAAGGTTTTTCAGCTTTTTATGCCCTCCGGATTGGTTAATCTGGATGAAATCCCCCTCCTGTCGAGTTCTCAGTTCAACAGTATTCTCTATTTTATCATAATCAAACCATTTAATACAATTATTATCTGAGAAATTTTTATCTTTTTCATAGGGGATGACCCTGGCTTCAATAATCATGCCCTTTTCCTCAAGGATTACCTTGCACGGAACCTTTAATGGTATCGGTTCCGGTATAATTTTCTTACGGCTTTTTACCTTATGATCCTTTCTTAAAATCAGCCTTATTCCATTATATTCGCGAACTGCAAGCATTCCATAAGGCAAATGTATCTCCTTGCCTGTCTGCTTGCCAATAAGCGAAAGTATTTCCTCCACATGCTTTGCCTCTATATCCTTCCTGCTGCCTGCCAGCTCCTCCATAATATTAAGTATAATGCCCTTGCGTATGACTATATCCTCCTTAAGCAGGGCGTCTGAAGGGAGCAGATATGAATCTCCTTCCCTTACGGCTATACTTTCAAGCCTTGCTTTTACATGCCTGTCGATGTAAGCCTGGGCCTCGGATAACTGTGCAATAGCCAGATTTATATGCTCAGCAGCCCGTTCATTTATATTATCCTCAACATAACCTAATACCCTGTTTCGCAGCCTGTTCCTGGTATAGTCATCGGAGCTGTTAGATGCATCAATCCTGTAGGGGATATTCATGCTCTTCAGATAATTCTCTATCTCGTTTCTTTTAAGGAACAGCAAAGGCCTTATTATTGTTATATCCCCGGCCTCGGTTTTAAGGCTGCGCAGGCTTGCAATACCTGAAAGCCCCCTTAATCCGCTTCCCCTGAACAGATTGTGAAGAAAGGTCTCCGCATTGTCATTCATATTATGCGCGACGGCAATCTTATTGCACCCGAATTCCCTGCAGGCTTCCACAAAAGCCCTATGCCTTGCCAGTCTCCCCGCTTCCTCCTCTGTGAGGCCTTCCTCCCTGGCTTTGCTTTTAACATCTATCCTGAAGCTTTTGCATACTATACCCATATCCCTGCAGAGACTCTTAACAAATTCCTCGTCAAGGTCTGCTTCTTTACCTCTTATGCAATGGTTGACATGCACCGCAAACAGCCCGACGTTCTTACCACCCTTATCACCGTACAGCCTGTTCAGAATATGCAAAAGGCAGACAGAATCCGGGCCTCCCGATACCCCTACGGCTATCCTGTCCCCCTCCTGTATTAAATTATTGCCTGCTATATAATCCGATACCCTGTGCAGCATTTTTTATCCAATCCGTAATATAAACATACATTGCCTTTATTTACTTGTATTCTAATCCTTTGGCATGTAAATATCAAACCCTTTTTATTATCTGCTTTTTTTATTATCTTCCCCTTTATTATTTTAACCATATTCCGGCAGTTATTACCGACATATCATCCGTTGCTTCATAATTACCCATTGCAAGGACTCCGTCCAGTATTCGGTTGGCAATCTCCTGGGGATTGGAGCTTTGAATACTAAGTATGAGCTGCTCCATGCATGCTTCCTTATTGTCCTCCTTTATGCAATCCAGCACTCCGTCGGTGATGAGTATAACAATATCTCCTTCATAAAGCTTCTTTTTAACAGAATCATAATCCACTCTGCCAAGCATACCGATGGGCAGGGTGGTGGAGCTTATGGTTTCAACCCAATTATCCCTTTTTATAAATGAAGCAGCCGCACCTATCTTAATAAATTCACAAATACCGGTATACAGGTCTATAAGCCCGAGATCGACGGTTGAAAATGTCTGGGCCTCTCCTTTAAGCATCAGGCCGGAGTTAATAAGATTTATTGCCGTCTCCGTCCTGAATCCCGCCTCCATCATCTGCTCAAGAAGTGAAAGCACAGTTTCGCTCTCATCTCCGGCTTCCTTCANNATGTACCCATTCCGTCCGAAAGCCCCAGCATAGCCAGGCCTGTTTCAAGCTTGAGTATGGAAAAGTTATCACCTGATTCATTGCCCTTTATAGCTCTTGCCACACCAGTGAGTATCTTGAACTTTGTTTCCTCAATAAAAACAAAATTCTCATATTCCACGGAAAGAACGGATTTTGAGCTCTCCGAAGCCCTCATTCTTATGCCGAGCGCCTCACCTATAAGCGCTGCCGCCTCCCTGGAGGTTATGCACCTCCTGCCTGAGGATGCCGCATTTATATATACCTCCATGCGCCTGTCCTCCCGCTCGATTACTGCAAGCTCCTTTACCCTGATATGGCCGGCTTTAAGCTTCCTTCGCACCTGCTCCTCCTTCAATGCCGCATGTGCAAAGCCTGTTATGCTGCCTGTTATCTCCCTTATGCTTAAGGATACCTCCCTGAGCTGGTCTGCAATAACCCTTCTGCTTTCCTCCATCCGGCTGCTCCATATACGGTTTACCTTGGCCAGCTCAAAGCCTCTGTTGGTTTCCTGTATAAACCTCTCGGCACATATGCAGTTATAAAGAAAGGCCTCCGGTATATCCTCCTTCTCAATATATCCCTTTTCTTCTGCAACCTCGAATATGTGGGCAGCCGCATTGTAGGTTTCCTGAAAATTGTTTTCCCAGCAATAGGCGCAGTTTTTGCAGCTTCTGCACAGCTTTTCCGATATCTCCTCAAATATATTGCTGATCTCCTTCTGCCTCTGCCTTGACTGCTTCTGAGTAATTTCCTCCATGGTTTTGGACAGCTTTATAAATGTATCGGAAAATACCTTCAGCCTGGCATCAGCTATCCTTTTTATGTTTTGTATTGCCAGCATATCATTTCCGGCATCCGTCTCCTGCGCCCTGTATACGAAGTTTGCCGGAAGCAGCAGGAATACCACGGAGGCACATGTAACTGCGCTTATTTCACGCATGGTAAGGGTCGATTTGTCAACCAGGGCAGCAACAAATGATGCCGATGCAATAAATGCCGCTGCGCAAGGTATCCTTCCCATCCTCCTGAACATGGCAGGAATAATTCCCATCATGCTTAATATACCTATATGCGATGCAGTGGCTGTCCGCAGGCTCATGGCAAAGCCCGATACGGCCCCTGCGACAGCTCCCTGTCCGATACCGTATTTATATGAAAAGAAAAGAAGGCAAAAGTATATAAGCGTTTCAACGGGAGCCACATACATATTGTTTATGTCCGGCATAGCATAAATAATTACGCCGGCAATTAAAGCAAGGCTGACCATCTGTTCATTACCCGGCTTGCTGCCTTTTTTGCTTTTTGTAATAAACCCTATTCCCTCCTTGAATATTGCTCCCGATATATATGCAATAATTACTTCCGCAGATGATAATGCAACTGCCTCCAGCTTCCATCCGCCGGCTGCCGTCTCTATAAATAAGAATACGGCAAGTACCGCCGGCGCAATCAGCAAACGTATATTATCCGGTATGTTCCTGTTCTTAATCTGCGGCATCTCCATTATTACTGAAGATATAAGCAGGGTAATAAAATATGTCATGATTGTGCCGAGAGGCGCCGTTGACAGTATTCCGGCAAACAGGGAAGCAAAAAGGATTAGTCCTCCGGACCGGTTAAGATATGCTGCTGAGAAAAAGCCTGCGGCAAGCGGATTCATACGGTAAAAGCTTGCCCGCGCAATAATAAATCCAATAAGATAAACCAGAATTGCCCTTTTCCAATTAACCTTCATTTTGTATCGCCCCTTTGANNTTAACTTTGCGTGTTGCCAAGTCTGTTCTGTAATTATTGCAAAGGGCAGATAAAATCTTTGTCAAAAACAATACCCGTAAAATAAAAACTTATTGACAATAAATCCTTGAGAAATCTGATTTCATCGATTATAGGGGCTTAATTTGCATTAAGAGCTTTAAAAGGTATAACTACATAAAAATTCCGAAATTTCAATTTAATTTTAATTGCGTAAGAAATTACCATAGGAATTTTTGCAATAAAAAATAGCGAAGGACGGATTCGAACCGCNNCTCGCCAACTGAGCTACTTCGCCAAAATAACGAATTTCATTATATAAGCTTTTTGCAGGCTTGTCAATGGAAAAAGAGACTACTCCTCCTCTTCCTTTTCAAATATGATTTCATATTCATAAACAAGTCCAAGCTTCTCCCGTGCTATTTCCTCAATATACCTTTTAGTCTTGACATATGCCTCCAGGTTCTTGATGCTGGTCTTCCTCTCCACCTGCTCCTGGATTTTTAAATCCAGCTCGTCAAGCTTCTTATTATTGGAATTAAGCTGCTTTTCAAGGCCCGCTTTTCCGTATGCAACGGTCAGGCATATGCACAGGACAACAAATGCTATGATACCGAAGCCTGTCCCTTTTCTTCTTACTCTTGCCATTAATGCCCCATCTCCTACATTAGACAGCGGTCAACCTTATCAGGCGCCTTCTTACCGACTTTCCTAAGGGATATTTTAAACCATTGCACAGGTTTTTTCAATCGTCTAAGCAGATATTTTACAGCCCTGCCGGCCATCCTTAAGGCAGCAGCAAGCCTCCTCCTTACAAGCCTCGTAAGCAGCCTGAGAGGTCTGATTATAAGATGTAATACCATAGTAACATACTTTACAACAGCCTCGCTTAATATATAATGGTAAAGCAGCATGCCTGCACACATTCCCATAATGGAAAAGCCTCTTATGCTTCCGTTATTCATCCTGTATATCATGGAGAATATAAAAAAGCTGGCTGATATCCAAAATATTAAATCCTCAATTGCAATGATAATGCTGTTATGCTTTATCAGCCTGCGAAGCACCCTGAGGGCATCGTATGCCGCTAAAACAATACACCCCCACAGGACTGAAATCAGGAAAAAGCGAAGCTCTACCGATATGGCTTTATTCATACCGCCTCCTACTTAAAAAGCCTGCCAAGCAGTGATTCTCCGGATTTTCCCGCATTCCCGCCGTCCGAATAGGTCAGGCTGTTGATCCTGCCGTCGATATCCACTTCCCCTTTTTCCAGCGAAAGCCTGTTGACATGCAGCTCATTTCCCCGGATCATAAGAACTCCCTGCTCTGTCTGCAGAAGCACTTCTCCTGCGTCAAAGGAAAGCACATCGTTTACACCGGTAATTGAAGCTGTTTTCCTGGCATTAATATTTAATTTGTGGCCTTTCAGAGTCTGCAGTTTTTCCTCCATAAAAACCTCCTCCTATACTATATATGACCCGGTAAATTCCGAATATAAAGCATTCGGGTTTCGAATGCAAATCATTCGGATGCCGAATAGAACCCANNATTCGGCTTCTTTATAGGGTACTAAGACAGGTTTACCTTTATTAGTATATGAGAGGTTTCTTTACTTCATGACGAAACTACAGATACCTGATGAGTTCTTTTGCTTCATCCTTCCTGACGGTTTCAGCCACATCAAGCACCTCGACCTTTACAGCCTTGCTTCCAAATCCTATTTCGATTATATCTCCTGCTTTTACAACAGTCGATGCCTTGGCCGGCTTGCCGTTAACACTGACCCTGCCGGCATCACATGCTTCATTTGCTATGGTGCGTCTTTTTATAAGTCTTGAAACCTTTAAAAACTTATCCAGCCTCATTGTCAATCCATCCTTCATAAGAATAATAAAAAGACTGTTTTAAAAACCCTACACCCCTCAGAGATCCGGAATTTAAAACAGCCCTTTTTTCATTTGATTAAATGCAAGGTTATTTGTTTACAACATCCTTAAGAGCTTTACCTGCCTTAAACTTAGGTGCCTTAGATGCAGCAATTGTCATCGGCTTATTAGTTAAAGGATTTCTGCCCGTTCTGGCGGGTCTCTGAGAAACCTCAAATGTACCGAAGCCAACCAACTGAACCTTATCACCCTTGACTAACTGCTCAGTTACAACATCGATGAAAGCCTTTAATGCCTTCTCTGAATCCTTTTTTGAAAATCCTGTCTGTTCTGCAATAGCTGCAACTAATTCTGCTTTGTTCATAGACATGCTTCCTCCTCTAAGTATTAATTATTTTGTTCCCTGCAGAGCAATGCTCTATAAGGGACGAATGGTTATATTGTGTCTCTTGTTATAAGCCTGTTTAAAAGACATCTACAAGTTTATTTATAAACTTATTAGTAGCATTTGTCAAGGAATATTCTGCATTTAATTGTAAAACCAGCGATAATTTAATAGTTGCAAGGCATAGATCCTCATATAAATCGGATATTTGATCATTATTACTGTTTTCCAGGGCTCTTTTAAGCTTGTCAGCCATGGATGCAAGGCTGTTAAGCACCTCCCCGGCATTTATATCAACAAGTCCCGCATTCGATGCTTTTTTAAGCGCCTTCTCCGCTCTTATTGCAGCCGGAAAAGCCTTGGGAATGCTGAGCAGTCCGTTCTTTAAGCTCTTATCCTTTTTCTCCGACTTCTTTATCTCCTCCCAGTTTTTCAGTACCTCCCCGGAGCTGCTTACACTCACGTCACCAAAAACATGGGGATGTCTTCGAATCATCTTTTCCGAGACCCTTGAGACTACATCACCGGTACTAAAGCTCCCCTCTTCCTCTGCAATTACGCTGTGCATTATTACCTGAAGCAAAAGATCCCCCAGCTCTTCACACAGGTTATCACTGTCCTTATTGTCTATCGCATCAACAGTCTCATAACACTCCTCTATAAGACATGTTTTCAGACTTTCATGGGTCTGCTCCCGATCCCAGGGGCAGCCGTTCTCACTTCTCAGTGTCCTTATTATATCCACAAATTCATTAAAGCTATAATCCTTCATATGCTCAACCTCATAATCTTTTGTTAGTTATAAAAATTATAACAGCATTATTATAAGGATTGCAATCTTTATATCAGCGATAAAACTATAGGGCTGTTTCTTAGCTAATAATTGTGAAACAGCCCTTTGATACCCGTTTATCATATATTGGTCCGTTACTGCTCCATCTGCCTTCCCAGGAAAGCAGCCGCCGTGCTTGCAAGCTTTATTTCCAATTCTCCGAATTTAACCTTGGCATCCTTGGTTAAGATAATAACCGAACCTATGGCGTCGCCCTCGCTTATAATCGGAAATATAACCTCATAAGTGAATTCTCCGTCATCCTCATTGGTAATTCTTATGAAGTTTTTGTCCTCCCTGCCTGCCACTATGCTTTCCCTGTCGTTAATTGCCTCCTCAAGCTCATGACTTATGCTTTTGGAGATAAGGTCCTTTTTGGTAGGTCCTGATGCCGCAATAAACATGTCCTTGTCCGTTATTGCAACAATATGGCCGGTGGTCTGTGCCAGAGAATCTGCATATTGCTTTGCAAATTGCCCAAGCTCCCCTATCGGAGAATACTTCTTTAGGATAATTTCACCTTCCCTGTCCGTAAAGATCTCCAGCGGATCACCTTCCCTTATCCTTAATGTCCTTCTTATTTCTTTAGGAACAACCACGCGTCCAAGATCATCTATTCTTCTTACAATACCTGTTGCCTTCATATATAATCTTCCTCCATTGACTTTTTAAAATATATTAAATGTTACAAATGTTCTACCTGTTAATATTGTTTGTAAAATGGGAAAGTTTATACATTTGAATTATATTTTTAAATTTTTCCTGTATTGAGAAAATTAAAATTATTCTCTATATTCTGAGTATATCCACCCTTAATATGTCAAATACATTAAAGACATCCACTATCCCATAACCCCAGTCTCTGTTAGGATAGCTTAGATTTGCTCTCCTTCTTGCGCCCCTTATCAAAAAGTTTTTAACCTCTATTGAGTCCATACCGGGACTGTTTCCGAGTATGGTACCCCATTCGAGTGCTATTGCAGCAATTCCGGCGGTATGTGCAGCCGCTGCGGAGGTACCCGTATATCCGGCAAAGCTATGATCAAGTGTCGGTGCTATATAGCCAACTCCGGGAGCAGCAAGCTCCGGCTTTACGACATCAGCTCTTGAATAGCCTCTTCCGGCGTTGACGTACAGGTTTCCGTTCATTGGGTTATATGCAGTCATTGCAATTGGCGCCGGTGAAGCACTTGGAGTAAGCAGGGTGGTATAAATATTGGGCTGCAGGAAATAGGTGTTATCCGTTATGAAATCCCCCATCGGAAGCCATATATGAAAGGCGGCCGCCAAATCACCCTGACCATACACATTAAATACCCATGTCCCCGGAGTTACATTTCTGAAACGAAGCATTATAAGCTGATCCCCGGTTGCGGCCTCTACAGTCTGGTAATCCACATCGATTACGGTTCTTTCAAATATAAAGGATATAACCCTGTGAACTCTCAGGCTTACAGGAATACGCGGGATGTATTCACCGGAGGGTGAAAGTATGTCAATTGAAAATATGCCGGGTGAAGCCCCCCATAATTCCATGGTAAAGCCTCTTTCATCTTCACTTACATTAAGCTCAACCGTACTGCTTCCGGCTGCCGGATCAGCAATTCCAAGATAATGCCGCCCTTTATTGGCTTCATTTCCCACAGCCGTTACTATTACAGTGTCCCGAAAGGCTCCGAATATATTAAGCAGGTTTGGTAACGGGGACCTGCCGTCATGTCCTCCCTGTGCGCTTCCAATTCCCAGACATACCACAAGGGGACGTCCAAGTCTCCTGGCAACCTGAAGGCAATACTGCACTCCCCACATAATAGTATTTTCCTGGAAAGCAATACTGGCTTCGGGTATGACATAGAAATCTCTTAGCACCCTTTTGGCTTGTCTTAATTTAACCACGATTAACTCTGCATCCGGTACAACTCCTGAAAAATTGGCTTCCGGCACTTCGTTGCCTGCAACTATCCCCGCCATCATGGTGCCATGACCGTTCTCATCCATACTGGGAACTATATCGAAAGGCGCAGTGCTCATAAGAGCCAAATTAATTTCTTCCATGGTATATACGGATCCAAACATTGCATCGGGAGGTGATATGCCTGTTTCTATTGTCTGGTCCCATATGGCCGCTATCTTGGTCGTACCGTTCTCATGTATGAATACCGGATTCGTATAATCAATCCCCGTGTCAACAATACCCACCAAGACTCCCTGTCCTCTTAAGTCCAATGTCGGTATAGCCCTTAGATCGTTAATTCTTGAGGCATCAATTGCATTAACATCTGTGAGTCCGAAAATCATAGGAAGGCTGTAATATTCTATATTTGCCAGGCCGGTCTCGAGTATGGATGCCGGAATATGCAATATGGCATATAAATCGTTCATGACATGAACAGTTACATCCTCATATTCATTTACCAAATGCGGAAGGTTCCTGTTATCCACAATCAGGTCGATATATTCTTCACTGACAATCCTTGCCCTTTCCTCGCCGGTCATGCCGCACCCCCTAAATAAACAGTATTCGGCCAATTACGTCTTATGATTTGTTATCTATACTATAAGCTCAGTACGCAGGCTGCTAAACACATCATATATGTCCAGAATGCCATAGCCCCAGTCCCTGTTCGGGTATATGATATCAACATTGCGTCTTGCTCCTCGAATAAGCAGCTTTTCAATGACAACCGTATTCATTGCCGGAAGATTCCCCCTTACGATTCCCCACTCCAGAAGCAGTGCAGCTATACCGGCTGTATGTGCTGCTGCCGAACTTGTACCCGTATATTCAACAAAACCCTGATTAAGGTCCGGTCCGACAATATTTACCCCGGGTGCGGCAATGTCAGGCTTTATTCTCCCTAATCTTGTATATCCTCTGCTGGCATTATAAAAAAGACTGTCGTCATCGGTATTATATGCTGTTACCGTAATAGGTCTTTCGGCATTGCCCGGTGACAATATGGTGGTGTACGGATTGGATCTGATAAAGTATGTATCATCAGAGATAAAGCCCTCCATTGGCAGCCATGCATGAAAGCCGCGGTTGATATCGCCTCTTTCATATACATTAAACCTCCATATGCCCGGACTTGGAGTCGAAAATCTTAATAATATAAGCTGATCTCCGCTCTGTCCCTCCACTATCTGATAATCAATATAGATAATTGTCTCTTCAAATATGAAGGTTATTATCCTGTTCTCATCCCTGCTTGCAACTATCTGGGGAATATATTCACCTGACGGCGTTTGAATATCCAGTGAATACAGGCTTGGTATACGTCCCCATATTTCCATTGCAAAGCCTGTTTCATTCTCCCCCACATTCAGCTCTATTGTGTCATATCCTATTACCGGATTCACCTCTCCCAGAAAATGCCTTCTTTCATTACCTTCATTTCCTGCAGCAATAACAATTGACAGTCCGTTTCTTGTGGATGCAAGTGAGATATACCTGCTTAATATCCCCCTGCCGTCATGACCTCCCTGACTGCTGCCCACTGCCAAGCAGATTGACATTGGCCTCTGCAGGATGGTCCGCATATCCAGCAAAAAACGGATTCCAAACATCAGGTCAGTCTCCTGGAAGCAGACCGCTCCTTCGGGAATAAAGAAAAAATCTCTTATGAATTGCTTTGCCTGCTTCATCTTAACTACAACAAACTCGGCGTCCGTAGCTATTCCGTAAAAATTGCTTTCCGGAACCTCATTACCCGCAGCTATGCCTGCAACCATTGTTCCGTGCCCGACTTCATCCATGCTCGGCACTATTTCTAAGGGATTCTCACTGCGTAAAGCCTCATCTATCTGTTCCCTTGTATATACGGTTCCGTAACCCAGCCCGGGAGGAACCTCTTCGCTTTGAACGGATTGGTCCCAGATTGCCGCTATGCGTGTTGTTCCGTCCGCATATCTGAAGATTGGATTGGTATAGTCTATACCCGTATCCATAATGCCTATTAGAACTCCCTGTCCTCTTAAATTAAAGGCAGGGAAATTTCTGATCCTTTGCACGCCTGAAGCCTCAAGGCTGTCAAAGCTTACTATGCCATAGCATGTAGGAAGGGCTTCAAAGCCAAGCTCGGTAATTATATTGCCGGTAATCCTTTCAACAGGTATGCTGACGACAGCAAAAAGAGAGTTGATTATGTTGATTTCTGCATCCCGAAATGCTTCAAGAATGGTTAAGTCTGCATCATATTCAACTAGCAAATCTGCATAATCCTCCCTCACAATTGCACGGTTTGTACCCGCACCCATAAAGGTTGCCTCCCTGCCTGCTCTTTTATATATATATATTTTTCAATACTAAAACTATGTAAGAAATCATTTATTAAGCAGTGTAAACATGTATGGCTTTAGTTGCCTGCATGGTCCGGCTTCGCTGGACTCACACATAGTAAGAATATAAAGGGCGTGTCAGACCTAAACTTAAAAAGATCAGGTTTGCAACACGCCCTAATAGAGTTTTTGTATTTATTGAAAAAATAATGGAGTTGTAATAAGTTATAGCTTATTTGTCATGATGTTTTCTCTTATGCCTTTTCTTTAGATACCTTACCAGCAGCATAATGCCGATTAATATTATGTCTCCCGCTGCAAAGAACAGCACAAGCTCTGCTGTGAAGCTGCTTTTGTCCTGCCTTCCGGCTATCATCCATATGCCAAGGGCTGTCCATAGCAGCGGCACAACAAACCCCCATACTATTTTCTTCCTCGATGAGAGTAATATCTGCAGTAATATCAGTATAACCGGCAAAACGGTAAAAAACAGAATAACTACCGTGTCATAAAAGGATTCCGGCATATAATCATCCTCCCGGCATGCCTTAGGCTATGCATTAAACATAACCTTCTCGCTGTTGAAGGCTTTGGTCACCAGAGCCGAGACAAGGAATGCAAGCAGCGCAAGGGTGCCGATCGTCAATCCGTATTGCTGAATTGTAAGCTCTCCAACAAGGAGATTTTGAATGCATAAGCATGAGTTGTAAATTGGTAATGCAAAATATTTAATTCCCTTGTCCGCTCCTCCTGAAAACATGGTCATAATGCTTGCAAGCATAACCACTATATACATAGGTAAAACATAGGTGGCAGCCTCCTTCTGGGTTCTTGCATGTACTGCAACGAATGCAACCACAGCCACAAAAAGGTACACCAGGACTAGCAGTATGGTTAAAAGCTGTACAAGCTCGACGGGGCTGAACCTTAACTTGCTGATATCGCCCATTGAGCCCCCCTGCAGGTTTTGAATGCCTATAACTACCGAGACAACATATATAACAGCCGACAGGCTGGTCAGTATTGCAAGTGATATAAGCTTGCCATTCACAATTTCCCTTCTCTTAATAGGGGAAAGAAGCATGCTTGACAAAGTGCCTCTCTCCTTTTCGCCGGTAATGGCATCCACGCCGAGACTCATAGCTCCCTGGAAAAGCAAGATGTTGATAAGGAATGGCAGCAGCATGGACAGGGATTTGCCCGTTGCCTTCCCCTCATCCATAACAACCGAGCTTTCCGGCACCTTATCTATGTAGAATATCTGAAGCTGCTCCACATTTCCTACCCTTTCCGCAAGCAATGTCTGTCGGAAGGCTTGAAGTGCACTGTTTACAAAGGAATCCCTTGCGGTAGAGGAATACTCCTCTGAAGGGTTATAAAAGGTTTTTACCTCGGGTATTGCATCGCCGTTCCCCGAATAAGCATATATTGTATCCATAAAGTTCTCATCAAAGACCACCAGCAGATCCGTATCGCCTGCCTTTATGCTATCCTGAACAGAGGCGGTTTCATCGGATGCCTTTAAATAATTAATATTTGCTTTAAAGCCTGCTGCCTGTATTGCATCCTCAAGGCCTTCGGGAGAATTCTGTATGTAAACGTTAGGAACATGATCCCCTATGTCGCTTACCATATTATCAATCAAATTCCCCATTATAGAATACATAACCATTATCAGTACACCGGGAAGGATGAACAGGCTTAATATCAGCTTTTTGTCGGTGAATACTCTGGTAAGCTCTTTTTTAATTATATTTTTAGTTCCGTTCTTCATATACATGCCTCCTCCCTGCTGTTTTGCTTGTATAATTCGAAGAATGCATCCTCAAGGTCTGCCGTATTGGTATCCTTAAGAATCTCATCCAGCGTTCCTTCCATAACAAGCCGGCCGTCTATGATTATACCTATCCGGTCGCACAGCTTTTCAGCTTCCGTCATAATATGGGTTGAGATTATTATTGTCTTTCCTTCCTCTTTCAACAGCTTCAGGTAATCCGTGACGCTTCTTGCCGTAACAATGTCCAGTCCGGTGGTCGGCTCGTCAAATATTACTATCTCAGGATCATGAACCAGGCTTACAGCCAGGGATGCCTTTTGCTTCATACCTGTCGAAAGCTCATCAATCTTCTTATCCTCAAAGCCCTTTATACCGAAATAATTGAACAGGTACTCGCGTCTTTCATTAATTGCTGCTTCATCCAGTCCATGCAGCCTTCCGAAAAAATTAAACATATATTTTGCAGAAAACTGAGGATCCAGCTTTATTTCGTTGGTAAGAAAGCTTATCTTTTTTCTTATTTCCTCCGACTTGTCGAGCGTATCTATTCCACCTACGCTGATACTGCCGTCAGTGGGCTTTAAGAGAGTTGCAACACATCTGAGTACAGTGGTTTTCCCGGCTCCGTTCGGGCCAAGAAGACCGTATATCTCCCCAGGAACGGCTTTCAGGCTTAATTGGTCCACAGCCTTTTTCATATTCTTTTTGGTCTTCTGCTCTTGCATCTGTTTTCTCGTAAGCTTATAGACCTTGGTCAGATTATTGATGCAGATCATACTAAAAACACCATCCTTTTCATATGGATATACTGCCTGAAATTAACAGAATACAGGCCATACAACTAAAGTATAGACGAAATATTATTTTTGTCAAACATTTTTTCCCATGGTAAATAGATCCTCATCCAGAATAACGGTAAAGGGCCCGTCATTAATAAGGGATACCTTCATATCTGCGGCAAATATTCCGCATTGCACCTTACCTGTACGCTTCCTTATGCCTTCGGCAAAGTATTCATATATTTCCTTTGCTTTACCACCCCTGGCAGCCTTGATAAAATCAGGCCTGTTTCCCTTCCTGCAGTCCGCATATAAGGTAAACTGGGATATAACAAGTATTTCTCCGCCTACCTCCCCAAGGGAAAGATTGGTCTTCCCCTGCTCGTCGGCAAAAATCCTCAGCTTAAGGATCTTATCAATATAACGGTCGGCAATCTCCCTGGTATCATTGCTGCCCACACCCAGGAATATCAAAAAACCCTTGCTTATGCTGCCTGCAGTTACGCCTTCAACCACAACCTCTGCCTTATCAACTCTTTGTATTACTACTCTCATTTATATCCATCCCCTTATCTTAAGATATCCTTTAAAAATGAAGTACCTGCGGCAGTCCTTTCACCTATCCCAAGATACTCCGTAATGGTTGCCGCAATATCCGCAAAGGTACTCCTTGTTCCGATATTGTTCGACTCACTGATAGAATTGCCATACACAACCAGGGGGGTATATTCCCTTGAATGGTCGGTTGACGGCGTTGAGGGATCACAGCCGTGATCAGCCGTTATCATTAAAATATCGTCTTTTTTCAAGCCTTCCAAAATTGCCGGAAGTCTGCTGTCAAAAAAGCTCAGCGCCTCTGCGTAACCGTCCACATTGTTCCGGTGTCCGTATACCATATCAAAATCCACCAGATTTACAAAGCACAGCCCGCTAAAATCCCTTCGGGTTATTTCAATGAGCCTGTCAATTCCTTCATCGTTGTTTTTGGTCCTGACGGTATCGGTTACACCCTTGCCGGCAAATATATCGTTGATTTTACCGACAGCAATGACACTGAGATTACTGCCGCTAATCAGATCCAGCATGGTTGTTCCGGGTGCAAGGGAATAATCATGCCGGTTTGCCGTGCGTACAAAATCAGGATATTGACCCGTAAAGGGCCTTGCAATTACACGTCCTACCCCATGCTCACCCTTTAAAATCTCCCTGGCTGTTTCACAGTATCCGTACAATTCCTTAAGGGGCACCACCTCCTCATGGGCGGCAATCTGGAACACACTGTCTGCAGATGTATACACTATAAGCGCTCCTGTCTCCATGTGCTCCCGGCCATAATCCCTTATTACATCGGTGCCTGAATAGGGAAGGTTGCATATGGCTTTCCGGCCGGTCCTCCTTTCAAACTCCCTTATAACCTCATCCGGGAATCCCTCAGGGTATGTCGGAAAGGGCTTGTCGGATATTATTCCGGCTATTTCCCAGTGACCGGTAGTGGTATCCTTTCCTTTAGAAGCTTCAGCAAGCCTTGCTACACTTCCCGTAAAGGCCTTGTCGGATATGGCAGGAAATTTATCTCTTACACCGTCGATATGGAATAAGCCCAGACTCTCCATGTTGGGCATACTAAAGTACCTGCTCTTTGATACGGCATATAGGGTATGGCTGCCTTCATCGCCATAATCCGCAGCATCCGGCAGCTCGCCAATACCCACGCTGTCTAAAACCACTAGAAATACTCTTTTCATGATATGCCTCCTTTTGTCTTTATACATGCACCATACTTACATGTATTATAGTTATTTTTTGAAGCAAAGTCCATGAATTATTCCCTATAAATGCTTTGTCAATTTATATTGCTATGATACGAATTACAGTCCTAAATGCAAAATGGCGGATAAATTGACGGAAGCACCCGGAAGCCGTAGAATTATATTCATATTGTTTACACTGATAAATTATGTTATAATTTAGTCCATCATAGATTTAGACCGGAAAGGCAGGTTTCCCATGAAAGCCCGGGGCGCTTTGAAAAAGCTTATTAATAAATACAGGCATGGTTGGGTGCTATCATATTTTTTTATTTATATGGCATGGTTTACATATCTGGAAAGGCATAATACCAACGTAACGCCCATATACTCCAAGCTGGATGATTATATTCCGTTTCTTGAAATTTTTATCATACCCTACCTGCTATGGTTTATCTATATAGCTGTAACGGTTATATATTTTCTTCTTACATCAAAGCAGGACTTTTATAAAATATGCGCTTATTTGTTTATCGGTATGTCGATCTGCCTGGCAATATACACCGTATGGCCTAACGGCCATAATCTCAGGGTCAATCTTGGGGAGCTCGGCAGAAGCAATATATTCACACGCATGCTTTCTTTTATATATGGACTGGATACGTCCACCAATGTATTCCCCAGCATCCATGTGTACAACTCCATAGGCGCAGCAATTGCTATCCGCCGGGATGCCAGGCTTAGCGGTATAAAATGGCTTCAATGGTCAGTCTTTGCCCTTACCGTGCTGATATGTGCTTCAACCGTATTCTTAAAGCAGCATTCCATATTGGATATATTCGGCGCCATAGCTCTTAATATTATTATGTATGCATTTGTATATGTGCCCGTATGGGGAAGGGCAGAGAAAACCGAAAAGCAGGTTATTATTTAACTACGTTCATAAATGGGGCTGTTGCAGAATCAAATTACTATAATTAAGAAAAGGGCAATTGCTCCCCGTAATGCACTCAATAAAAAGCAATGTCTCTTCCTATCCAAGGAATCAACATTGCTTTCTTTTTTTTGTCTTATATTAATCCTGTTTATTAATTAAAGCCATAAATCCTTCTAATTATATTGTATCCCACCTCTACAATCCTCCGGCCGAATTTTCCGGGAAGGTTCATGGAGCGCCCCAAAATCTGCGAGCGTATTCTCTTATAAAGCCTTCTGTCGTAGTTCCTAAGATAATCCCAGAGGTTCTTCTTCTTTATAAGGCTCTCCTCGCTGCCCTCCTTAATAAGAAATACGGAGCATATTGCCATCATCATGGCAAGGTATTTTATCATATAATTCTGCAGCTTGCTGCTCTTTATCTGGAAGAGGTCATGACTTTCTATCATGATTTTTGTAATCTTAAGCTGCTGGTCTATCCTTCTTATCATAACCTGCTCGTTAACCGACTGGTCGGCTCTGCCTATATAATACCGGTACAGGTTGACATCCAGGTAATACAGTGTTTTTACATAGGGAAGGGGTTGGTATACAAATATGTTGTCAACATAGAAGGTATGCTTTGGCAGCCGAATCCCGCAGTCCTTCAGCAGCTTGGTGCGGTAAATGGCCGAGTGCATCAGGATATTCTGGCTTTGCCTGAAATGCATGATCTCATCCCATGTAAATATTCGCCCCTTTGGGAGCGCCCAGTTATAATTGATAACCTTCTTCCTCCTTGCGCCTACTTTCTCATATACATAATTTGCAATGAACATATCCGGACTGTTCCCGTCGGCTATCAATTCCTTAAGAGTATTCAGCACCTGGCGGAGAGCTCTTTCGCTTACCCAGTCATCGCTGTCCACAACCTTAAAATACAGGCCTGTGGCATATGCAAGCCCTGTATTTACAGCTTCTCCGTGCCCTCCGTTTTCCTGGCTTACGACTCGTACTACTGTGGGATACTTTTCCTGATACTCCTCGGCAATTTTTTGCGTATCATCTGTCGAGCCGTCATTGACGATGATGATCTCCATATCATCCCCGCCGCATAAAAGCGTTTCTATGGCATGTCTCATATATGCTGCCGAGTTATAACAGGGTATTGCTGCCGTCAAAAGCTTCATAACTCATGCCTCCTTTAGATTAGATTCTCAGGATTCAAGCATTCCAGCTCCTTAACAACGAAGCGTCCGTCCTTTCTTATAAGCACATCGTCAAAATATATCTCGCCGCCGCCGTATTCAGGCGTTTGTATGCATACAAGATCCCAATGGATTGCAGAGGAATTGCCGTTGGGGGCTTCCTCGTAGCAGTTGCCGGGAGTAAAATGGAAGGAACCCATGATCTTTTCGTCAAACAAGGTGTCCTTCATCGGCTTAAGTATATATGGATTGACCCCTATTGCAAATTCGCCGACATAGCGTGCTCCCTCATCCGTATCCAGCACATGGTTTATTCTTGTGGTATCGTTGGCCTTTGCTTCAACAATTTTACCCTTTTCAAAGCGGAAAGATATATTCTCAAAGGTAAAGCCCTGGAATACGGCAGGGGTATTGTATGTCAGGGTACCGTTGATACTGTCCCTTACAGGTGCCGTATATACCTCGCCGTCCGGTATGTTCCTGTCTCCGTCGCAGCGTATGGCGGGAATATTCTTAATAGAAAAGCTTAAATCCGTCCCTGGTCCGACTATGCGCACCCTGTCGGTTTTATTCATGTAATCCACGAGGTTTTTCATGGATTCGCTCATTTTGGCATAATCCAGATTACATACCCTGAAGTAGAAATCCTCAAAGGCCTCGCTGCTCATATTTGCAAGCTGTGCCATTGATGCATTCGGATAGCGAAGCACCACCCATCTGGTCTTTTTCACGCGTATGTCGTGATGAACCGGTGTCTGATAATAGGTTTCGTATAATTTCATCTTTTCTGCAGGCACATCGGCGTTCTCTGCCACATTGTCGCTTCCGCGCACAGCCACATAGCAGTCCATCTGCTCCATTTCCGCCGCATCAATCCTGGCCATCAGGGAAAGCTGCTCCTCGGAACATTTTAACAGCATCTCACGCAGCAATACCGGGTCCGTATAGTGAACAAAGGGGACTCCTCCTGCAGCATAAACCTCCTTGACCAGCTGGCGGGCAAGATCCCTGGTAGTGGGTCCAATGTAATGGACATATACCTTGTCGCCCTTCTTTACCTGCATCGAGTAATTTACCAGATTAACAGCCAGTTTCTTAATTCTTTCATCCATTTTTAGTCTCTCCTTATCTGTGTATTCTATAAATTAATTTTAACCTCTCATGACTTAAGTTAAAATGCTGCTTACTTATTACTATAGTCATAAGAATGTGCAGCCTGTTATTCAAGATAGGAAAGAAATACATTCCCTGCCTCTTCAAACATACTTGTACTGTCCTTGATACCCAGCTTTATGAGCTTATCCTGCACCGTATCAACTGCATAAATATTATAATTATCATATCCGTAGATAAGTATTGCCTCCTGCCTGCTTATCATAGCAAGGACAGGCCTTCCCTCGGATACATAATACAGGACCTCATCAAGGGATGCCCCCGTCAGACATACAGGGGTTTCCTCCATATTGATTTTCATTACCTCATATGCCGAGCGTCCCTCAAGCTTAACGGGCCCGCCGCTGATCTGCCTGCCCAGATGCCTCACTATAAGGCCGATACAGCTTTCTATACTGTCGGCAGATACCATAAGGGGATCCTCAAATCCCGATATGATGTTTTTGGATGCCTTCACACCACGTTCCCATACCAGCCTGCCTTCATTATCCAGAACTACTCCCGTATAATCATTGGCTGCTCTTATAGCCTTGTATGCCTCACTGTAAACACCGATAATCTCACCGGCTGCGTATGCATAATACAATGTAATGTCATCTTCGTCAACGGGAAGCCTTAGTACAGTATCCTTGGTTATAACGGTATTCAGGGTCGCTTTAGGCTTCGGTACATTCTTACCGGCAAAGCCATCGGGCAATTTAAGCTGCCATTCCGTCAGATTATCACCGGTTACAGATACAACATCCAATGCCGGTTTTATATTCCTGACCTGATTCATAATATAATCCTGCGGAGCAGGTTCAAAAAATGTTTTCCCAAATTCATGCTGTATAAATACCCGAGAAAGCATAATGGTATTATCCTTAACCTCAAGGTCGGTTATATGATATCCCGGCTTGCTGTAGGTTTTTAATACCTCCATGTCAAGGGAGGCAATCTCAAGCGTACTCATGGGAACTATTACCCTGCCGTCTATTGCAGTCGTAATATCATTAAGAGATGCAAAGCCATATATCAGGTTGTCCTCTATTCTGTCCAGAAGAAATATGCTGTATCCGTTTCGAGCCTTGATTGAACGGACCCTCCCTGTTTCAATCTCCATGATTAAAAGCTCATCCGAAAGCACGGGGTCCGAGCTTGCCTGCCATGCCGCATAATTAAGATCCTGTAAAAAAACGATATCTTCCTTATCTATCCGGTGAGCAAGCTCATTAAGCTCCTTTGTTGTCAGATTATATGCATATATATTGCCGTTCATGTGGAAATAAAATATATCGGACATGCTGCAATAGGTAAAATCTCCTAGCTTTTCCTTTAGGCTCTGGTAAGGCTCATCCACAGGTATATAAACCTTTTCCTCAATACTGTTTGAGGCTCTTATATATTTATATAATATTAACGCAACCCTGCCTTCATAATGTCCGCGGTTCATATAGCCGTATACCAGGAAATTGATATTTCCTTCGGAATCCATGCTGAGAAGCCTTACATCGTGCTGGTCATACAAATCCCTTATATAATCCGTGTTCTCCTGGCGGAAGGAAAAGACTCTTACAAGCTCATCTGCGTCCAGGTCATAAAACCACAACTGTCTGCTTCTTACAAAAGCCAGCTTCTTTTTATCAGCGCTTATCAGATAAGGCACCCGGTTATCAGCTGTGATTCCCAGCTTCATTATACCGTCGGAGCTTTCAAGGTTCGGGTCAAAAAGCTCCTCCATGCTCCGTTCATAATTAAGAAGATACATGCGATCCGGCGTATATCTGACACGGTAGTATTCCTTAACCTCATACAGCTTTTGCTTTCCGCTGTCCGAAATCCTCACCATGTATTTTAATGTGACTGAGGCAATATCCGGATAAATCTCAACTATGGAAGGAATAATCTCGGTTATTATTTCCGGCTTAAGGCCTCCCCATGTGATAAGCTCAAAGCTGGAATGGATATCAACCCTTGCATAAGAGGAATTGTCGGCATTCTTATCAGGCTCAAGATACTTTTTAATGTCCTCGGCTTTATCACTATCCCTGATTGAATCATGAAAATACATAATAAAATCCAGCTTCTCGCTTAAATATGGCTCTTCATAAAGCTTTACCCTGTGATAATAATAAAACTTTCTGCTTTCGCTGGAAGTCAAAGTCAGCTTACAGGTATATTCCCTGCCCTTTTCAAGCTCCGACTCAAGCTTTATCCTGGCAGTCTTGCCGTCGCTTTCCTCGTCAAAGACGCTTACGGAGCCTTTCTCCATCAGGTCATCGGTTACATAGTCCCTTATTTCATAATCCAGCTTTTTTATATCATACCCGTATTGCTTGATTACTGCCTCGAAGGACTTGTCCGGCTTAAGAGGAGTAACTGCTTCGCGGATAGAATTTGAAGCAATACTGCTGCTGTAGCCGTGCATAAGGTTAATCTTATTATCGTCAGCTTTTATGGCAACAAGGGGAAAGGTGGTCTCCTCCATCTGAGTAGTATCCTTTATGTCAAATACTACCTCCTTGATATCCCTGCTGAAATAAATAAGAGAGACTGTAAATATAACTATTAATATTATTATGCGATAAAATTGTTTTAACACTATAAAAGCCTTTCCTATGCAAATATTATCCTTCAGACAGTTATCAACCGGTTTCCGTCCGCAAAATGCGGGCACTTTTATAACCAATAAATAATACTGTATTTTCATCATCTATTTTATAGTCTTTTTCAAGATAGTACAATACTATTATTGCATATTTTACCTGCCGTATAACTGCCAATTTCACATTAAGGCTTCATTTGCATATATTATTATAAAAAGTTTAGGAGCTCTTTTATGCTGTTTAAAAGCAATCCATCCAATTCTGATGGCAAAAATAAAAAAAACACCCAGATGAATTCCCCGGCAAGACGCAATTCTAACATATGCAGTACGTCCCAGGGCACCATGTCCGGCATGCCCGGCAGCAATAATGCCAATAAGGCTCCTTCAAACAGGTCCGGAATGCCGGATGCCACGACAAGAACCCCTTATTTATACAGAACACCTCAAAGCGGCCAAAGACAAACCTCAACCGGAGAATCAATGCGTTCCGAAACCCGAATGCCGGATGCACAAACAGGTACACCTGATAATACGGGGACCGTACCCGTTCCGCAAAATGACACCATGCAAAATAATATGACTTCTCCTCAGGTTGGCAGACCGCCGACTGCAGGCATGCCTTCTCAGGTAAGTCCTTCTGCTGACAGAACTGGCATGCCCGCATCACCTGCTGACAGAACAGGTACGACTACACCTTCTGCCGACAGAACAGGTATGCCTCCGGTATCCGGTACCCCACAGGAAAGAGGTTCTGTTACCACACCGCCGAACAGTATGCGCTCCATGCCGGATTCAATGAATAGGCCTATGAACCGCGGCACAACCCCATCCCCTCAAACAGGAGGACAAATGCCGGGCGGTTTTACAACTCAGCCCCGTAACGGTATGACCATGCCCGGCGGTACTATGACTC
>DCTS01000008.1 GCA_002329645.1 Lachnoclostridium sp. UBA1434
CATAAGGGACCTGTCGCACGGCCTTCAACCCCTTGTAAGGAACAGGAACGGATATGAATATGCCATCGTGTATAACGGAGAAATATATAATGTGGACGAGATAAAGCCCGGGCTGATTAGGGCAGGATACGAATTTAAGACAACCGCCGACACCGAGGTTATACTGTATGCTTATATGGAGTACGGCATAGATTTCATCAGCATGCTGAACGGCATATATGCCTTTGCTGTCTGGGACGAAGGAAAAAGACAGCTCATACTGTACCGTGACCGGCTGGGAGTTAAGCCCCTGTTTTACACTGTCAGGGATGATATGCTGATATTCGGTTCGGAAATCAAGGCGCTGTTTTGTCATCCCATGGTAAGTCCTGAGATTGATATTGACAGCCTTCGTGAGGTATTCGGAGCAGGTCCGGCCCGAATACCCGGAAGCGGCATTTTTAAAGACATATATGAAATAAAACCGGGACACTATATGGTATATTCCTTAAGTGGCCTGAAGGACTTAAGGTATTGGGAGCTTACAGCCGGTGAGCATGGGGACAGTTATGAAGAGACGGTTGATAAGGTATCATTTCTTGTAAGGGATGCAATAGTCCGCCAGATGGTATCGGATGTTCCGGTCTGCACCCTGTTGTCAGGCGGAATTGACTCAAGTATCGTTACAGCAGCTGCATCGGATTACATGCGCTTGAGCGGAGCATGGCTTAACACATTTTCCTTTGATTTTAAGGATAATGATATCTATTTTAAGGCAAATTCCTTTCAGCCCGAACGGGACAGAGATTTTATAGATTTGATGCTTGGAAGATATGATTTGAAGCACACCTATCTGGAGTGCGGAGAGGATGATCTGGTCAGGTTTCTTTATACGGCCGTCGATGCGAAGGATTTGCCCGGTATGGCAGATATAGACGCATCTCTTTTATATTTTTGCTCCCTTGTGGCCAGAGCTAACAAGGTAGCGCTGACGGGAGAATGTGCAGATGAGATTTTCGGCGGTTATCCGTGGTTTTACCGGGAAGAGCTTATGAACTGCAAGGGATTTCCCTGGTCGGCGGATATCAGTGCCAGAACCGCCCTTTTATCACCTGATTTTGCAGCGGAGCTGGGGCTTGACGAATATATTGGTGACATATATGCCGATTCCGTCAGGTCGGTGCCCCATCTTGATAATGAGCCGGCACCGGATAGAAGGCGCAGGGAAATAACCTATCTTAACATTAAGTGGTTCATGCAGACGCTGCTTGACCGTATGGACAGGGCAAGCATGTATAATGGGCTTGAAGCCCGGGTTCCCTTCGCAGACCACAGGATTGTGGAATATGTCTATAATGTGCCCTGGGATATGAAATACCGCAACAATACGGCAAAATCCCTGCTCAGGCAAGCTTGCCGGGACCTGCTTCCCGAAGCCATCCTGTTTCGTAAAAAAAGCCCCTATCCTAAAACCTACCATCCAAATTACGAGAGGCTGCTATCCGAAGGCCTGGTTAAGATTCTCGGCAATCCCAATTCACCGATCCTTCCTCTGGTCGACAAAAAGAAGCTGCTTGCCTTTTTAAAGGCTCCCGCCGAATACGGCAAGCCATGGTATGGTCAGCTTATGGCTGCACCCCAGCTTATGGCTTACTATATCCAGATAAATTACTGGATGGAGAAATATAAGCTTAATCCGGCCTGATTATATCGGTTCAAATATTGAATCATATAATTCAACATGATCTGCAAATAATAGTAAACTTGTAAAATACTTCGGGCGGAAGTATACTGGAGCTGATAAAGCTTACAGCTGTAAGCTGTGAATAAAGCAGGCTCCGGAAGATGGATTATCGAATAAGCAAAGGATGGGAGAAGAAGTATGGACAAATGTGAAAAAGCAATCTTTACGGTTTTATGCATGATCTATGACGGCAATAGGATATTGCTTCAGGACAGGGTAAAAAATGATTGGCGGGGACTTACGTTTCCCGGCGGACATGTGGAAAAGCAGGAATCCTTTGTACAGGCTATAATACGTGAGATGTATGAAGAAACCGGCCTTACCATTAAAGAACCCAGATTATGCGGGGTAAAGCAGTTTCAGACAGATGAGGATGAACGCTATGTTGTTTTACTGTTTAAGACGGATAAATACAGCGGGACCCTTATATCCTCCGACGAAGGGCAGATGGAGTGGATCGACAGGGATGAACTTAAAAATTATCACTTAGTAAATGATTTTACGGAGCTTTTAAAGGTTTTTGACTCGGATCAGTATAATGAATTCATGTACGAACGATGTCAGGGAGATAATGACTGGAGTATCAGATTATATTAGTTTAGTCCGCAATGATATTTGTATAGAAAATGGCCTCAAAAGCTTGACTTTTGTATATATTATTATACAATTGAAGAGATGTTTGTTATTTAATAAATTTACTGCGCCTGTATTGTATTTACAATAATAGTGAGTAAAGTACGGACGCATAAATTAGGAGGATGATACTATGGCAGGNNACTGAACTATGAAGTAAGAAAGGAGCTCAGCAAGGCTGAAAAGAAGAGATACCTGAAGGATGGATATGTCATCGGGGTAGTCAACGGTCAGGGACTGGAATCGGTGCCGGTGGCAGTAAAGAAGGACGAGCTTCGCAAGGTCATAAAGGAAAACGGCAGAAACTCCGTTATCAAGATGAAAGGCCCGGGACGGAGCAAAAGCTTTGATGTGATGATTTCCTCCGTTCAGTTTTCACATATGCATTATGATTATTATCATGTGGATTTTAACAGGGTTTCCCTGGATGAGAAGGTGAAGGCGGAGGTTCCCATCCGGTTTATCGGGGTTGATTTTCTGGAAGCAAATCAGATGATATTAACCCGGTATATGGACGAGCTGGCGGTTACCGGCTTTCCTCAGGATATACCCCAGGCCATTGAGACGGACGTATCCGGCCTGAAGCACGGAGAAAGCATATATGTTAAGGATCTAAAGCTTCCGGAGGGTATTGAAGCTGTAACCGACGCTAATCATCCGGTGGCAACGGTCAGCGTGGCTAAACGTGCTGCGGAGCAAGCCGAGGATACTAATGCCGAGGGTGAGAATACCGCACCGGCTGAGTAAGCCGGCAACGCTGTGAATATCACACCGGCTGAGTAAGCCGGCAAAGCAGTGAATACCGCAACGGCTGATTAAACCGGCAAAGCAGTGAATTTCGCATGGCTGAACAAGCCGGAAAAGCTGCGAATATGGCATGGCTGATTAAACCGGCAAAGCTGCGAATATCGCATTGGATGAGCAGGCAGGAAAAACTGCGAATATGGCATAAGGCAGAAAAGATGTATCAGGCTCGGGTATGTTATGAAAAGACGCTTGAATTCCGGGTACTTATATTTTATTATTCATTATGACGGCAACAAGACAATTATTAAGCTCATAATACGATAACGTATAATGTGTGATAATGGATATACTCAGGAGATGAATAATGAAGAAACTGGTAATCGGAATATTAGCTCATGTGGATGCGGGAAAAACCACACTTGCGGAAGGTATTTTATATCTGACTGGAAGTATAAGAAAGCTTGGCAGAGTGGATCACAAGGATGCTTTTCTGGACACACATGAGCTGGAGCGCGCAAGAGGCATTACCATCTTCTCAAAGCAGGCAGTTTTTAAATTCGGCAGCATGGAAGCAACCTTACTTGACACGCCGGGGCATGCGGACTTTTCAGGCGAGATGGAGCGCACGCTGCAGGTGCTTGATTATGCTATTCTGGTCATCAGCGGTAGCGACGGTGTCCAGGGGCATACACAGACTCTTTGGAGGCTTCTTTCATATTATAAGGTTCCAACGTTTATTTTTATAAACAAGATGGATCTGGCAGGATGCGACCGCGAAGAGCTGGCAAATGAGCTTAAAGCCAGGCTAAGCGACGGCTGCATTGATTTTACCGCGGATACGGACAGCAGGACATTTGCAGAGAATATAGCAATGTGTGATGAAGCATTGCTGGATAAATATATTAACGGGAATATAATAGAGAACACGGATATATCCGGGCTTATTTCAGCCCGAAAGGTATATCCGTGTTATTTCGGCTCGGCTCTTAAGCTTGAGGGTGTGCTTCAATTGCTTGAAGGACTTGACAGGTACACCCTGGCTAAAGGATACCGGGCCGATTTTGGTGCGAAAATTTATAAGATTGCAAGAGATGAACAGGGTAACCGCCTGACCTTTATGAAGATTACCGGAGGAAGCCTAAAGGTTAAAATGCTTCTGACAAACCGCAGCACCGGCATGTCCCCGAATAGTAGCAACCGAGGTAAGTCTGTAAGTAAAAGTGGTCATGAGGACTATACAACCGATTCTCAGGCAGCTGATACATTAACCGATTCTCAGTCAACTGATACATCAGGAGAGAAGGGCGCCACAGGTGACATCTGGGAAGAGAAGGCTGACCAGATCCGCATTTATTCCGGGGCAGGATATACTGCTGTCGATGAAGCCGAACCGGGCACCATATGCGCCGTTACAGGCCTTACTGCCACCTTTCCCGGACAGGGGCTGGGAACCGAGGCTGCATCAGGCATTTCTGTACTGGAGCCTGTACTTGTTTACCGGCTGATATTGCCTCCCGGATGCAGCGCCTTCAATTTTCTACCTCAGCTTCGCAAGCTTGAGGAGGAGGATCCGCTGCTTCATATATTATGGTCGGAGCAGCTTAAGGAAATACATGTAAAGCTTATGGGGGAGGTCCAGGTTGAAATCCTTAAAAGCATAATCCTTGAGAGATTTGGAATAAACGTGGAATTTGGCAGGGGAAATATTGTATATAAGGAAACCATAGCGGAGCCGGTAACAGGCTCGGGACATTTTGAACCTTTACGTCATTATGCCGAGGTGCATTTACTATTGGAACCAGGCAGGCAGGGAAGCGGACTGACATTTGATACCCTCTGCAGTGAGGATGAATTGGAAGCCGGCTGGCAGCGGCTAATTCTTTCACATCTTAGAGATAAGGAGCATATAGGGGTTCTGACCGGATCACCGATTACGGATATGAAGATATCTCTTATAGCTGGCCGTGCCCATCTAAAGCATACGGAAGGCGGAGATTTCAGGCAGGCCGCATACAGGGCGTTGAGGCAGGGGCTTATGAAGGCAAAAAGCATACTGCTTGAGCCTTATTATGATTTCAGGCTGGAAATCCCTTCGGAGCTTGTAGGAAAAGCCATGTCGGATATCCAGCGTATGAGCGGACGCTTCAATCCCCCGGAGCTGCATGGTGATATGGCATTGCTTGAAGGAAGCGCGCCGGTGTCTGAAATGAGCGGATATCAAACCGAGATGATGGCTTATACCAGGGGCAGGGGCAGATTGTTCTGCTCGTTCAAGGGGTATTTCCCATGTCATAACCCGGAGGACGTAATAAATGAGATTGCCTATGACAGCTTACGTGACGTTGATAATCCCGCAAGCTCGGTGTTTTGCTCGCACGGGGCGNNTTGGAAATGCATACAGGGAGCCCGTCAAAGAAAGCGTAAAGCCTGCAGAAACAAGGCCGGTATCATATGGGGGTTCAATACAGGAGGACAAGGAGCTTGAAGAGATATTTGAAAGGACCTACGGACCGATTAATCAAAGGCATAAGCCCTATTCCGGCGTCTTAGGGTATGAGAAGAAGACGAATAAGAAAGATACCGGCATGAAAGTAAATCCCGAGCGGGAGAATGAAGGTGAAAAAGCAAATTCTGAGAAGGAAGACACCGGCATGAAAGCAAGCCCTGAACAGGAGAATACAAGCTCGAAAGCAAATCCTGAGAAGGATAATACAGGTGTGAAAACAAAACCTGTGAAGTATAATGCAAGCGCAAAAACGAATCCTGTGAAGGATAATGCAGGCATGAAAGAAAGGTCTCAGTTAAGGCCAGGGGAGGAATGCCTGATAGTTGACGGATATAATATTATTTTTGCCTGGGAGGAGCTTAGAGAGCTTGCCGGTAAGAATCTGGACGCTGCAAGAGGTAAGCTGATGGATATTTTATGTAATTACCAGGGCTTTAAAAAGTGCATGCTTATTCTTGTGTTTGATGCTTATAAGGTGAAGGAAGGCATGGGCAGCATACAGGATTACCATAACATTCATGTTGTATATACCAGGGAAGCTGAAACCGCAGATCAGTACATTGAGAAGGTTACCCATAAAATGGCCGGTAAATACAGGGTTACCGTGGCTACCTCCGACGCTCTTGAGCAGGTAATTATAATGGGCAAGGGGGCTATCAGGATGTCGGCAGATGAATTTATTGAGGAGGTTCTTCGCACCAATGAGCAAATACGCAGGGACTATCTGGACAGACTCCCTAAGGGGCGAAGCTTTCTCGGAGAACATATTAGAGATAACATACCGGAGCTTCATATAGATGATAAAAGTTGAGTGAACAGGTTATGTTTTCTCATGTCTTTTATCATTAAAAATCCAAGATAATATGCAATTATTGCGAATTTGCCGAAGCGATGACAGGAAGAGTTATGCAATTTAACCACATAATTTACCTGTATTGTTTTGTAGAATATTACATATTCGCTCATGTATAAAACCTATATTAATATATATAATATACAAAGAAATTTGATTAATAGCAATATTTAGTAAGAAGATAGCAATATATGAGATGCCCGTCTTTTGTTATTTTGTTATAATGAAAATGTTCTTTTGTAGCAATACTAAAAAAATATGAGGAGGGTATAATATGAAACGTTTTATTGCTTTACTTCTCGCTTGCATTTTCGTTTTGTCCATGGCATTTACGGGGTGCGGCAAGAAGGAGGACGACAAGAAGAATGATGGAGGAAAATCCACAGAAGCCGGCACTGACGACAAAAAAGGTGATACCGACGAAGTAAAAGATGATCCGAATGTTAAGGAATTGGTGATTTACAGCTTCACAGAAGAAGTCCCTAATATGCTTGAAGAGTACAAGAAGAATCATCCGGACTTCCCTTACGAGATCAAAGCAACAGTAATTGCAACAACCGAGGGCTTATATGAACCTGCTCTTGACGCAGCACTTGCTAGCGGCGACGAAGCTCCTGATATTTATTGTGCCGAGTCTGCATTTGTTTTGAAGTATACACAGGGTGATGCTTCTCAATATGCTGCCGCTTATAAGGATCTCGGCATTGACGTTAATGCCAAGATTAAGGAAGCTGATATTGCTCAGTACACAATTGATATCGGAACCAGAGGAGATGGCGATCTTGTAGGCCTTGGATATCAGGCAACCGGCGGCGCATTCATTTATAAGCGTTCCGTAGCCAAGGATGTATGGGGAACCGATGATCCTGCAGTTATTAAGGATAAGGTTGGTCCCGGCTGGGATCAGTTCTTTAAGGCTGCTGAAGAGCTGAAAGCCAAAGGCTATGCTATCGTGTCCGGTGACGGCGATATCTGGCACGCAATTGAAAACAGCTCCGAAAAGGGCTGGATCGTAGACGGTAAATTATACATTGATCCTAAGCGTGAAGAGTTCCTTGATCTCTCCAAGAAGCTTAAGGACAATGATTACCACAATGATACTCAGGACTGGCAGGATCCCTGGTATGCGGATATGCGCGGCGAAGGTCCCAAGAAGGTGCTTGGCTTCTTCGGTCCTGCATGGCTCATAAACTATACGATAGGTGATAAAGCTCCGGAAACCTCAGGCGACTGGGCTGTATGTGAGCCTCCTATCGGTTTCTTCTGGGGCGGCACATGGGTTCTTGCAAACAAGGACACCAAGCTTAAGAAGACTGTTGGTGAAATCATTGAGTGGATCACACTTGACTCTTCTAATGACGGCCTTCAGTATAAGTGGGCTAACGGCCTTATGAATGAAGCAGGCACAAAGGATGCCGTTGCATCTGCAACAGTTATGTCCAAGTCCGATGGAAAGCTTGATTTCCTTGGCGGACAGAACATGTTCGATGTATTCGTACCTGCAGGCAAGTTTGCTAACGGTAAGAACCTGACTCAGTACGACCAGACCATTAATGACAAATGGCGTGGTCAGGTACGTGAGTACACAGCAGGCAACAAGACACGTGAACAGGCTATAGCAGACTTTAAGCAAGAGGTTAAAGACAATCTGGATATTATAGTTGAATAATATAATCTGTATCCAGAGGGCGGGCGAAGGCCTTTTCGCCCGCCCTCATATTATAGCCGGAGGTGTTTGCTTATGAGGCGTAAGAGAGTCAACTATGCAAAATATGGCTATATATTTTGCATACCTTTTGTTGTCGTGTTCCTGATTTTTTCATTTTATCCAATAATATATACCACAGTAATAGGCTTTACCGACTTAAAGGGATTTGGCAAGATTGATTATGATTTCCTTAAAGAACCTTTTAATAATTTTAAGACAATAGTATCTAACGATTCCTTTCAAAAGGCTTTAAGGAATACGATAATCATATGGGTCATAAATTTCATACCCCAGATACTCCTGGCGCTTTTATTCTCTGCATGGTTTACAAATAACAGGCGTAAAATCAAGGGCCAGGGATTTTTCAAGGTAATGTTTTACATGCCGAATATTATTACGGCTTCAACTATAGCAATACTTTTCAACTCATTGTTTTTGTATCCCATAGGGCCTGTAAATGATTTGCTTATGACACTGGGCTTTATAACCGAGCCTATAAACTTTTCACTTAAGAGCTTTGGCGCAAAGCTTATGGTTGCGTTTATCCAGTTCTGGATGTGGTATGGATATACCATGCTGATATTGATTGCAGGCATACTTGGAATTAATCCCGAGCTTTTCGAAGCAGCCGAAATCGACGGCGCATCGGGAAGGCAGGTCTTTTTCAGGATTACTCTTCCGAACTTAAGGACCATAATGATATTTACTCTGGTTACAAGTATGGTTGGCGGTCTGAATATGTTCGATATACCGAAGATGCTTTATAACGGCGGTCCTGACAGGTCCACGCTTACGTCAAGCCTGTTCATATTCAATCAGGCCTTCAGCGGCAGCTATATGTATAACAGGGCGGCAGCTGCAAGCATGATCATGTTTGTAATAATAGCCATATTATCAGGTGTCATTTTCTATGTATTGCGCGATAAATATGCTATAAAGCAAAGAAAGATTGAAAGAAATGTTAGAAGAAAACTGGCAGCTGAAAAGAGAACAAGGAGGGAGGCAGTATGAAGTATAACAAGAGTATCTCCCATAATATCTCAAAAGTACTTATTTATATCGTATGTATATTCTTTGTAATATTAACCATATTGCCTTTTTGGGTAATGTTTGTGAATTCAACACGTTCATCAGCCCAGATACAGGTTCATGCATTATCCTTAGTTCCTTCGAAATACTTNNACATTATCCTTAGTTCCTTCGAAACACTTAATGAACAATGTCAAGGTGCTGCTTGGCAAGACCTTTAATCCGCTTGTCGGTTTCGTAAACTCAATAATAATATCCACAGGAGCTACCGTATGCACAGTATATTTTTCGTCACTGACGGCATATGCTCTGGTTGCATATAACTGGAAGCTGAGGCAGGCATTCTTCTCATTCATTCTTGCAGTTATGATGATTCCTGCCCAGGTTACATTCATTGGCTTCTATCAGTTTATATACCGTATTCATATGACAAACAGCTATTTGCCGCTGATATTGCCGGCTATAGCCGCACCTACAACGGTATTCTTTATGAGACAATATCTGCTTGCCACATTATCGCTTGATATCGTCGACTCGGCAAGGATTGACGGCGCAGGCGAGTTCCATACATTTAACAGGATTATATTGCCGATTATGAAACCGGCTCTTGCAACCCAGGCAATATTCTCATTTGTTCAAAAATGGAATGAGCTGTTCCTGCCCAGTATACTGCTTACCGATAAGAGCAAATATACCATGCCTATAATGGTAAGCCTGCTGAAGGGTGACATATATAAGACGGAATATGGTTCTGTTTATCTGGGCTTGTCGCTCACAGTATTACCGCTGTTTATCGTATATTTCATACTATCGAAATATATCATCGCGGGTGTTGCCCTGGGAAGTGTGAAGGAATAAGCAGCAAATACGGCGTTATTTTCTGGTGAGTATGATTTGTATAGAAACTCTATTCATATTTATATAATGATTAAAAGTCTTCCCGCACCTCTCACAAAGTGATGTGTCCTGCGGGGAGACTTTTTATATGCAATTGTATATTATTTATATAATTAAGTATATATATTATGCAAATTATCACAAAGCTGACATAATATTGCTGTTATATCAATATAGACATGATTTTTATTCAAGTGGGAGGACTGACAATGGCATATAATAAAAAGGTGAAGAAATACAGGATACTAACCGGCTTATGTATGATTGTTGTGACGACGGNNGAGGAATTAATACTGTTAAGGCCGAGGGCATTAATAGACCTGGAAGCAATGAACCTGTAAATAATGAACTTGCCGGGGATACATCCGATTTTGTAATAAAGGACGGAAGTTTAATTGAATATAACGGTGAGGGAAAAGAGGTGAATGTTCCTGAAGGAGTTACGAAAATATCAAATACTGCATTTCAAAACAGGAATGATATTGTGAAGATTGTGCTGCCGGAAGGGGTTGCTGTAATAGATCACTGGGCATTCATGGGCTGCACTAAGCTTGAGGAGATAACTTTGCCCGACAGCTTAACCGAGATCGGTACACAGGCCTTTATGTCCTGTATATCACTTGTGTCAATTACCATACCTAAGGGCGTAGAAGCTATTGGGAGCAGGGTTTTTGATTATTGCGAGAAGCTTGAGGATATAACAATACTGTCGGATTGTATGCTGGATATCAATATGTTCAGCGGTACGAAATGGCTGGCAGACCGTGAAGCTGAGGATAAGGATATCATAGTTAACGGAATACTTCTTAAGCAGAATATAAGCATGAGCGAAGCGGCAAAGCATGATATTCTTATTCCCGAAGGGGTCAAGAGAATAGGTAGCTTTGCTTTCAACAGATCTTCTATCAAGGGAGTGATAATACCCGATGAGGTAACTGAAATAGGAGATTATGCATTTGCAGATTGCAATCGGCTGCAAAATGTCGTCTTCGGCACGGGATTGAAGATTATAGGTACTTCGGCGTTTTCCGGCTGTTATAAGCTTACATCCCTGTTATTGCCGGACAGTGTCGAACATATCGGAGATATGGCATTCAGGTTCTGCGGTGAGCTTGAGTCAATCACACTTCCTTCAGGATTAAAAAGAATAGGCATTTTTACATTCGAAAACTGCAGGTCTTTAAATAATATAAAACTGCCAGAATTATTGAAAGCTATTGAGTCCGGTGCGTTCTACGGCTGTAGTAAGCTAACCCGTATCAGTATTCCCTCAACTGTCAGTGAGGTTGGCAGACTGGCATTTTACGGCACGCCATGGCTAAAGAACCGGCAGACTGATGACCCAATGGTAATCGTTAATTCTATATTAATTGACGGAACCCTGTGCAAGGGTAAAACAGTTATCCCTAAGGATGTAAAAACTATTAATGAAGAAGCGTTCCAGGCATCAGGCATTACTTCAATAGTTATTCCTGACGGGGTGACAGAGATTAGGGACAATACCTTTGCATATTGCTCCAGTCTTAAGTCGGTAACGATGCCGGACAGTATCACCCATATAGGGGATATGGCCTTTGCAGAATGCATATCCCTGACTAAGATAGATATACCTGGGAACTGTCGTACAATCGGTATGCAGGCTTTTTCAAACTGTACTAAGCTAAAAAGCGTGAGGATGAACAACAAGGCAGAACAGATCGGAGCTAAAACATTTGTAAACTGTGAGGCACTGGAAGAAGCAGATTTTCCCGATACAGTAGAGAAGGTAGGCAATCTGGCACTGTACGGTACTAAGTGGCTTAAGCAAAAGCAGGATAAGGATGGTATGGTTATCATAGGCTCCGTGCTTTATGATGCTTCCGGATGTTCAAATGATGTTGTGGTACCGGAGGGAATCACCGGTATATCCGCCTATGCCTTCAACTGCAAGAATCCTGTTTATTCTGTCACAGTACCGGATTCGGTCAAATACATAGATACGAATGCGTTTTTTGGCTGCAAGGATCTTATAACCCTTATTGCCTCGGGAGATTCCTATGCTGCAGCCTATGCTGTAAGCAATAACATGAGGTTTTCCGAAAGCGGACAACGCATAGTTGAGGATATTAAGGTAAGTAAGAATAAGAGCAAGAAATCAGGGCGGGCAGTTATAGAAGATAAGGCATACGGCATGCTTTATTATAAAGAATGTATATGCAGCTCATATGACAAAGATAATCTTGTGGATCTGGTTGCCCTTGATATTGAAGGAGGCACGAAGAAAACCATAGCACGTGTCGGAAACGGCCCAATATATATGTACGGCAATTATATCCTTTATACCAATTCGGAGGGTTTGTTCCGCATTGATAAGGACGGCAAAAATAATACGAGGCTTGTTAAGGCGCCTGCAAATCCGTCTGAGGAGGAGATATATTACAGTGATATGGAGATTATAGGAGCAACGCAGTTCTATGTCTACTATATCCGGAAGATATTCTCGGACTCCGGCCATGTATGCTATATATCAAGGATAAAGGTGAACGGCAAAGACAATATGCAGATAACCTCCTATACCATGAAGAATCACCTGGATATGCCTTTGCTTGCCAACAACAGGATATATTATGTAAGCTATACAGGATGGGGCATATGCTCATTAGAAACAGTGAGCCTTGACGGTTCAGAGACGGACATTTTAGTTAAGGATGCCTATAATATATCCGGTTTCTTAGCCGATAGTGACGGCGTGTATTATGCATGCCAGAATACGGAAGAGGATAATGTATCTATTATCAGGATATCCTCCGGCGGAGCAGTGAAAAAGCTTGCCGGGCGTGAGCCTGATTATTACTTTGGAATAAGATTATGTTCCTTATATGACGGATATATATATTATGCGTCAAACAACAGCATATACAGGATTTCCACAGGCGGCGGAACACCTGAGGACATATTTAACATAAACAGCCTGGGCAAAGTGCCGGGGGAGATATATAAAGTTTTAGTCAGAGGGAATTGGATGATCCTCTACTTTGACGGTGACGACAGCCCCGGAGCAGCCTACGCGGTAAGGCTTGACGGCTCCGAGGTGCTTAACCTGGGAAGATATTGCTACAGGGATTCATTTGACATATCCTCAGGAGCCATATATTACCGTGTTGTAACAATACCCGGTGATGATGGCGACGAAAGCCTGAACGGACGTGAAACGGTCTATAGAAGGCTTGAGGTGCCGATTGTAAGGTATGAGCCGTAAGTAGAGAGAGTCTGTTTCAAAGCAATCGGAATATAACCTGCATTTATAGGGTTATTTGCTTTGAAACAGACTTATTGTTATCAGACTGCTATTCTTAACTGTTATAGATGAGATAAGGCATTGTCGCTTACATCATCTCGGCTTCCATAGCATCCTGCTTAGTCGCGTGAACAGTGCCTTGCGGATGCGCAGGCGGAGCATAAATCGAGAACAGCTTCAGGACTGAGTTGCCTGTATTGGTCAGGTTATGCCATGTCCCGGCGGGTATTATAATGACATAGTCATCCGATACATTTTCCTCTATATCCATCTGGTTCTCCATGCTTCCCATAACAACTCTGCCGCGGCCTTCCTCTATGCGTATGAACTGGTCAACATCGGGATGCACCTCAAGTCCTATGTCCTCCCCGGGATTAAGACTCATCAGGGTAACCTGAAGATGGTCTCCGGTCCATAGGGCCGTCCTGAAAGCATTATTTTGTTCGGCAGCATCATCCATATTAATAACCAGAGGCTGCGGCCCATAATCCCGCAGATTTATCCGTGTGGTATTTCTTGTTTGCAGGCTGCCCACATAGGGGCTGGGGTTGGCTGTTTGCATGAGGGAGTTTATCCAGTAGGGACAGGGTTGCATACCGCAGGTATTATTGCCATAAGCGCCATATCTGTAAGGGTAGGTGTGAAAATTATTATTTTGATACATTTATATAAATCGTTCCTTTACTTTGCTTCATGATTATCATATGAAACATATGGGTATGAGGTTCGATTTATTGGATTAATGCTATGCAAGTATTTCCTGCATTAATCTGTCGTATATCCTGTCAACAAGTGAAAAGTTCATAGCTCTGACATAATAAGCCTCTAGATCGTCATGCAGAGCTTTGGCTGCAGCAACATGGGAGCATGCTGTGTCAATAAGCTTTTCTGCCATGGAAAGATGACTTTGAAGCCGGGACGCAATGTTATATTCTATCGGATGAATAAGCTCGGTTTCGGGTATCAGCTCATCTGCCGGACAGGAATGAAATGTATTGGAAGTGGTAACGGCTAATCCGGCTGAAGGAAAGATAAGATGATCTATTTTGTCCGGTATACGGATAGAGCAGTAGCATGTAATTACATCCAGCCCCTTGAGCAGGGCATAATCATGCAGCATATCTAGGAGCATTGCCGAAGCAGCGCCATAGTCATCCCGTACGGAATATACCCTCGAACATAGAGCATATATGGTATCGTGAAAGAATTCGACCTTTCCGACGGATACGGCGCTAAGCAATCTCTTTTTTTCGATTCCGTCAGGGGAGCCTTCAAGCTCATGAATTATCCTGTAATATGCTTCCTTTATAACCTCTTTATGGACGTAGGGTTCTGCAAGCTCCATTCTGTTGTTTAGCAGAGCATAAGCTGAGGTAATACAGGCGGCCGCCATAGAATGGCATTTACCGATTATACTGCTAAGCCTGATTATATCTTCCCTGCTTTCGATAAGCATATCCTGATTCCATATATCTCCCATATTGATTATAACGTCATAAGCCCCCGGATATTCCGGATCCAGTATATGCGGGGCGGTTCCGTCTGCTAATGATATTCCTGATGTATGATCAAGAACTGCATCCAGGGAGTGGGGATCGCTTGCACATTGTATATATTCTATTGAGTGACCTTCATTCTCAAGAGCTTTAGCAACACGGCGCATAAGAGTGCTTTTACCGCTTCCGGGCCCTCCTTTAAGCAAATACAGGCGCCTGCCATCGGCAGGCCTTCTTATTTCATCGAACAGCGGAATAAAGCCGCGTCTTGTGTTACTGCCAAGAAAAAATTTAATTTTATTTTCGGACATAATGTAGTCTCCTTGAGTGTTATAAGATTATATTATTTACTATGCTGATTTATAATATGATTATTTGGCAATATATATTTATTCGGATTATAGCTTCAGCAAGCTTTTATCATTGTTAATATCTTATTGCTATGATAAAATAGAAAAAACAGGTTAAAGCTTCCGTATGTTATCTCTTGTAGTAAATATTTAATAATTATTTCATGTTATTCATTGTATTTTGTCAAGAGGGTGATGGAATGTATATCGCTCATAAGCGAGAAGATGGACGCGAACAGCCTCTTTTAGAGCATTTGATAGGTACTGCTGAGAGAGCGGCTTGCTATGCTAAGTACTTCGGAAAAAGTGATACAGCATTTATCTGTGGATTATTACATGATATTGGCAAGTACTCTGAAGAATTTCAGAATAGAATAAAGAATAATGGAAAACTGTGTGACCATTCTACCGCAGGTGCCAAGGTGCTTAAATCAATAAGTCCTGCAATGGGAAACTTGCTTGGATATGTGATAACAGGACATCATTCCGGATTGCTAAATGGAGGTGGTTGGGGAGCCGTACGTGATGATGGGAGTTTTCAAGGCAGACTGAAGAAAGAGGTGCCGGACTTTAGTGCCTATAACAATGAGGTCACTGCCAATTTATTTCCTCCATTATCTAATATAGCCAGACAGTTGGCTGATACTAAACCTCTTGATGAACATGATCAAGGATATTGTTTTTCATTTTTGATCCGTATGATTTTCTCCTGTTTGGTTGATGCAGATTTTCTTGATACAGAAGATTTCATGAATGAAGAGAAGATATCAAGGGGAGTGGGTTGCGATTTTTCTGAACTTGAAGACAAAATAATAAGTCATGTAAGTAAATTTGACACTGTTCCTGAAATAAATAAAAAGCGTAGAGAGATATTTGAGTATTGCATTAGAAAAGCTGAGAAAGCTCCGAGAGTGTATAAACTGTCCGTTCCGACTGGAGGTGGAAAAACTATATCATCTATGGCTTTTTCACTAAGACACATCAGATATAATCCAACATTGAGAAGAATTATATATGTAATTCCTTTCACAAGCATTATTGAGCAAAATGCTAAAGTTTTTTCAGAAATACTTGGAGATGAATATATTTTAGAACATCATTCCAATTATGATTTTGATCATAATGATGAGCAAAACTACAATATAAAAAAGCTTTCTGCAGAGAATTGGGATATTCCTATTGTTGTAACAACCAATATACAGTTCTTTGAATCTATATATTGCAATAAATCATCAAAATTAAGAAAGCTCCATAATGTAGCTAACAGCGTAATCATCCTGGATGAAGTCCAAATGCTGCCTACAGAATACCTTATTCCATGTATAAAGGTACTTGAAGAACTTGTAAATAACTATAACTGTTCTGTGGTTTTATGCAGTGCAACACAGTCAGAAGCGGAACAATTTATGTCAAAAAAGGTTATAGCTGAAGAAATTTGTAGCAATATTACAGGACTATATGAATATTTTAATAAAACCAAGGTCAAGTTTATAGGAAGAAAAACAATAAATGAACTATTAAGATTATTGAAAGGTGTAGATCAATGCCTTTTAATTGTAAATACTAAAAGGCAGGCGAGGAACTTATATGAAGAACTAAAAAAGGAATTTGGGATGGAAGGCATGTTCCACCTTTCTACATATATGTGTCCAATACACAGGTTAGAAAAAATTATGGATATAAAGGAACGACTTAAACATGGAAAAAAGTGCATTGTTGTGTCTACTTCTCTTATTGAAGCAGGTGTTGATGTTGACTTTCCCGTCGTTTATCGTGCTATGTGCGGATTGGATTCAATCATCCAGGCTGCAGGCAGGTGCAATCGTGAAAGAAAGAAAAATTTAGCATTTATATACGTTTTTGATTTCGCAGAGGATGAATATAAAATTAGCAGATCATCTTCATTTGGTAATTATTTGGGACAAAGACAGAGTATTACTGAATTAATTGCAGACAAATATGAAGATATTACAAATCCAAAGGCGATTAAGGAATACTTTGATATGCTTTACAGTAATGCTTCAATATCAGAATTAGATAAGAAGAAAATTGTTAAGAAACTCAATGAAGGTTTTGATAAATGTTCACCAATGGACTTTGACTTTGAATTTGAAGATATTGCCCATGCTTTTAAGATGATTGAAGATAATAACTATTCTATTATTGTTAAGTATAACGAAGAAGCCAAAAAGGGAATAAATGATCTGGAACATGGTTATTACACCAAGGATAAACTCCGTTCACTTCAAAAATACACTATCAGTTTAAATAAACNNNNTAATGAGATTGGAATAATAATGCCAGATCAATTAGGTATAGCAGAGTTTATATAAAAATCCCACCTACTAATAAGGGTGGGATTTTTATATATAATTACACACTTCTAATTTCAATCCACGTTTTAACGACATCTAAATTTTAGCATATATCAATGAATGCAGTCAACCTACCTAACTATTATAATATTACTATACACGAGGGGAAAAATAACAAATAAAAATTATACTTGACAAGTATTGATATATATTATAATTTTATGTTATAATAACACAATTCTAGAAAAAAATGAAAGGAGGTGAAATGATGGGTTATGTCATTAAAATACTCGTCGAAGGTGATTATGCACTTTTTACCCGTCCGGAGTTAAAAGTAGAAAGATATTCATATGATTTCATAACACCTTCAGCAGCCAGAGNNGGAATCAATATACTGGAAACCCCAGCTTAAATGGCGAATCAACAGAATTCATGTATTAAAGAAGCCGATGTTTACAACTATACTAAGGAATGAAGTCGACAGCAAAATATCTGATTCTGATGTTAGAAAACTAATGGAACACAGCAAGTCTGCAAAGGGATATATAGATACTACAAAATCTATTCAACAAAGGTCAGCTACAGTTCTGAAAAACGTTAAATACGTGATAGAAGCAGATTTCACAATGACTGGAATAAACAGTAATGAAGGGGATACACCTGAAAAGCATTACAATGTTATTTTAAGAAGGTTGAGGAATGGTCAATATTATCACAAAAGCTATCTTGGCACCAGAGAGTTTCCTGCTAAAGTAACTCTTTTAGAAGGCGAATGCCCAAAGAGCGAATTGACTGGTGAACAAGATTTCGGGATGATGCTTTACGACATGGATTATACTGACAAGAACAATATAATACCGATATTCTTTAAAGCCAAAATGATTGACGGTATCGTGGATCTTATCGATGTGGAGAAAGCGAGGTGATATAATGCTCCAGGATTTAGTACGGTATTATGAGATCCTTGTTGCAGAAGAGCATAGTACCATACCAAAGATAGGATACGGTATAGCAAATATCTCTTTTTCATTGAATATTGATGACAACGGTAGACTATTAAATATGACTTCATGTAAGATAGGCAAGGGAAAGAATATGGTTTCAAGACCAATGACAGTACCTGACCCGGTAAAAGGGAGAACGGGAGTAAAAGTGTTACCAGACTTCCTTTATGGAAATTCCAGTTATGTATTAGGTTTTGATAATAAGGGTAAACCGGAAAGGGCAAAAGCTTGTTTTGAAGCTTTTAAGAAACATAACATTTCTATTTTATATAATGCTAGATGTAGAGAAGCAGATGCAGTAATCAACTTTTTAGAGAAATGGGATTTTGAAACAGCACTTGACAATCCAATTATTAAAGAGAATCTTGATGAGATATACAAAGGTGCGTTATTT
>DCTS01000029.1:0-14261 GCA_002329645.1 Lachnoclostridium sp. UBA1434
GAAATCTGGATGTCGTAATGGGTCTTGAAAACCGCATTGTATATAACCTTGTCGACGTAATAGAGGGCACCTGCAGAATCCGGAACGCTTTAATCAAGGACAAGCGTTATCCTAATCTCTATCTGCTTCCCTCTGCACAGACCAGGGATAAAACCTCGGTTACCCCGGAGCAGATGCAAAAGCTTGCCGACGAATTAAGAGAAGAATTCGATTACATATTAATGGACTGTCCGGCAGGTATAGAACAGGGCTTTAAGAATGCCATTGCAGGAGCGGACAGGGCATTAGTAGTCACCACTCCTGAGGTTTCTGCAGTCAGAGATGCAGACCGCATCATAGGCCTCTTGGAAGCTAATGAAATGAAGCAGACTCATTTGATTGTAAATCGCATACGCGCTGACATGGTCAAGCGCGGCGATATGATGTCAAGTGACGATGTCTGCGAAATACTTGCAATAGACCTTATCGGGATAATACCCGATGATGAAAACATAGTGATTTCTTCAAATCAGGGCGAGCCTCTGGTCGGTTCCGATTCCATGGCCGGGCGGGCTTATATGAATATTGCCAGAAGAATTACGGGAGAAGAAATTCCATTCATGGATTTGAACGGAAAAACCTCATTATTTGAGCGGCTATTCGGAAAACGTAAAAGAAGCTAGGGAGGGTGTATGATGGGTTTTGCAGATTTTTTCAGGAAAAAAGGAACCAGCAGTATAGCGAAGGACAGGTTGAAACTGGTATTGGTATCGGATCGTGCGGGCTGCTCACCTGAAATTATGGAGCAGATTAAAAACGACATAATTGCAGTAATATCCAAATACATCGAAATTGACCTGGACGGGCTTGATATCAAGATAACTCAGACGGAATCAGAATCAAATAACGGCCCGGTACCCGCCTTATTTGCAAATATTCCGATTAAGGACATGAAGTCTCAGAAGAGATAAGGAAGTTTATTAATGTTTAAATTCAAAAACTATGACCTTAAGAGGTTTAATGTTTTACTTATAATTGTAGTTCTTACCCTGGGCTTTATCGGGAGTTTTCTGATAAAGCAGGTTCAGTCCGAGCACGAAAACCTGTTTAGCAGGCAGATTGCAGGATTGATAGCGGGGCTTGCCATAGTATGCGTTGTTGCGATTATAGATTATCATTTTATAAGTAAATTCTTCATAGTGCTGTATATAGTAAACCTGCTGCTTCTGGTTGCGGTCAGGGTAGCAGGTGTATCAGTCAATAATGCACAGAGATGGCTCCTTATAAAAGGCGTCAAGTTTCAGCCCTCGGAGTTAAGCAAAATAATATTGATTATATTTTTCGCCAAGTTATTCATTATATTCCAGGAAAAGATCAATAATATATTTGTATTGCTGCTTTCAGTAACAGCAATGGCTGTACCAACTTACCTGATACTTACACAAACCGATTTGTCAACCAGTATGGTTTTAATATTTATATTTGTTATTATGCTGTTTGCCGCAGGTTTAAAATGGAAGGTCATTCTTCCAATTCTTTTGGTCGGCATACCGCTTATTATAGGCTTATTCTGGTATATACGACAGGATTATCAGGTTCTTTTAAACCCGTACCAGCAGGAACGCATACTTTCCATACTTGAGCCGGAAGAACATCCTGAAACCATGTGGCAACAGGAAAATTCAATACAGGCAATCGGCTCCGGTCAGCTGCTCGGGAAGAGACTGACAGACGGTTCTTCGGAAATACGCGGATATGATTTTGTTCCCATTTCTGAAAGCGATTTTATATTTTCCGTATTGGGAGAGGAGTTTGGATTCTTAGGAAGCTGTCTGGTAATTGCATTATTTATGATAATCATATTCTCATGCATAAATACAGCTCGTAAGGCGCCGGATAAATTAGGCATGCTTATATCCGTCGGGATTGCATCCATGTTTATGTTCCAGGTATTTGTCAATATCGGGGTTGCAACGGCGTTCCTGCCCAATACAGGTATTCCGCTGCCCTTTGTAAGCTATGGATTAAGCTCGCTTTTAAGCAGCATGATTTCAATTGGAATGATTCTCAACATAAGACTACAGCCAAAAAAGAACAGGGGGTAGTAATATATGAATATAGGTTTTATAGCACATGATGCTAAAAAGAGATTAATGCAGAATTTTTGTATTGCTTACCGCGGAATATTAAGTAAGCATACTTTATATGCAACAGATACTACGGGCCGTATGATAGAAGAAGTGGCCAACCTTACGGTACACAAGTTTCTTACAGGCCATCTGGGCGGAGTGCAGCAGATGGGAACACAAATTGAAAACAATCAGATAGACATGCTGATTTTCCTTCGTGACCCGTTGACTCCAAAAAAGCATGAACCCGATGTCAATAACATCTTTCAGCTCTGCGACAAGCATAATATTCCCCTTGCAACCAACCTTGCAACGGCTGAGCTGATAATAAAAGCAATGGACCGGGGAGATTTAGACTGGAGAAATGTGTTTAAGTCCTGACTTTATTTCGCAATTATCGAAAGGTAATTGCGATACTTTATATGGGAGGAGGCTTAATGATGCGGAAAAAACTCTTTATTATTCCATTCCTGGTTGTTCTTATTCTGGCTCTTGGAGGCTGCAAAAATGCTTCCGATACATTCCTTGCATATAAGGACAATACCGGTTTAATGGAATTTGAAGATGAAGGCTCTCTTGCGATTTCATCCTTTTTTGCCGAGAATCTTGCCGTAGCGCCCCTGGTCTCAGATAACAGCGAAAGTCTTGAGCTTCATTCAGAAGCGGCTTTACTTGTGGATGCAACCACTGATGAGGTGCTGTATTCGAAAAATATATTTGAAAAATTATATCCTGCAAGTCTTACCAAGCTGTTTACGGCGCTGGCGACCTTAAAAACCGGTGCTCTTACCGATACTGTAAGTGTAAGCTACGCCGCTTCCCATATTTCTGAAGCAGGTGCAAAGCTCTGCGGCTTTAATGAAGGAGATGTAATATCACTGGAGGCTTTGCTTAACTGCATGCTTATTTATTCCGGCAATGATGCGGCAATTGCTATAGCAGATCACCTTGGCGGAAGCGAGGAAAGCTTTGTTGCATTTATGAACCAGGAAGCAGAACGCATCGGAGCCGTCCATTCCAATTTTGTCAACTCCCATGGACTGCATTCGGACGAGCATTTTACAACCGCTTATGATATGTATCTGGCATTTAATGAGCTGATAGCTTACGATTCCTTCAGGTCCATAATTAATACCGGTACATATACTTTGTATTATGTAGATAAGGATGGCAACAATAAGGAAAAGACCTTTAATTCAACGAATCTTTACTTTAGCGGTGATAAGATGCCTCCTGACGGTATTTCAATCATAGGAGGCAAAACCGGAACGACAAGCAAAGCAGGGGATTGTCTGATCCTGCTGTCCAGAGCGGAAAACGATCATGAAATAATCTCCGTGATTATGAATGCTCCCGACAAGGATAAGCTATATGAAGACATGGATCTGCTGTTTACAAGGGTATTGACAGAGACCTCAGAAGCATCGGAAAATTGATTTAATAGTTCTGTCTCTTGCCGGTAAATAATATATTATTAAATATGCTTCTTGTGTGTAATCGCTGAATTATTATGCTTCTTATATTCAAAAGCAATGGAACGCAGCAAATTCTACAGTTATAGAATCTCATTATTGGTTGTCTTTTTGTATTAGCTGTAATATAATTGAATTACCCTCTTATTATTACTAAGAAACCAATTGATAATATCACCGCAATCAACAGATTGCGAAATCAAAAGGAGGAGATTGCATTGATACAGATAATTGCAGGCGAGAAGGGAAAAGGTAAGACGAAAATTCTTATCGAAAAGGCGAATGCCGAAGTTGGTACCGCCAAGGGCAGCATTGTATATCTTGATAAAAACAATAAGCACATGTATGAGTTAAGCAATAGGATAAGGCTAATCAATGTATTGGAATACCATGTTAATAATCAAGACCAGTTTATAGGATTTCTAAATGGCATAATATCATGCGACCATGATTTGCAGTCTGTTTATTTGGATAGCTTTTTAAAGATAGCATATGTAGACAGCGATAGTCTTGAGACTATATTTAAAAAGCTTGAAGGATTAACTGAGCAATTCAAGGTCGATTTTATTATAAGCTTATCTATGGATGCGCAGAAGCTTCCCGAGAGTATTAAGAAGAATGTTATTGTATCCTTATAGGATGCGTTTATCTTTAATATAAACACGAATATTATTTAAAAATAAAGGGCGTGTTGCAAAACTAACTTTTCCGGTTAGGATGCAATATGCCCTTTTTGCATAGAGAAAAATCATTGTGAATTTATTCTCTATGTCAGCTCACTGTTTTTGAGGCCTCACTTACCTTTACAACATTTACTCCTCATTGCGTAATCTTCCGAAGAAGCTTAAGGAATATAATCCTGCTATGCCGACCAGGGCATAGATTATTCTGGATACAACTGTCATATCTCCGAAGATGGCTCTAACGAGATCAAACTCAAAAAACCCTATCAAACCCCAATTAATAGCGCCTATTGCAACCAGGATCAATNNAATGCAATATAATCCAAAGTTTTCATTAATAACCCTCCTTCTTGCCTGTTTCTGCTCATACCGGCTTTCAATAATCAGCCAAAGAGAAATATCTCCTGTATTATATTTTCCTTAATTTACGCTTTTATACACATGCGGTTAATTGGAGTACTTTTACAGATGAAATAAATGCAAATCAGTTAATTATGGGCTTAAAATAACCTATGAAATTAGTTCTTTATTATCAACAAAGGTGGCGAGAGATGCCTATAGTCAATTTTATTGCCTATAGGTAACAAAATAGCTTATGGCAATAAAATAGCCTATCGTCAATAAGCTTTAAATATTCTTGTATTTACATAGATATTTAAGTATAATATATTCGTTGAATACTGCATGGGAGGCGTAACCTTGGCAGGAAATAATCGAGTGGTAAAATTCAGGAGGAGAAGAAGCATTAACATTGGTGTTATTGTTTTCTTAATCCTGTTCGTTTATATAGCAATTTACGTTTATATATACTTTACTAAGGAGCATATGTCCATATACGAGGTGCAGGAGGGCTTCAATGTAGAGGATTACCGTTTTACCGGGCTAATCCTGCGCAACGAGGAGGTCGTGGGCGCCGCAAGAGCCGGATATATTGCTTATTTTCAGAAGGAAGGGGACAGGGTTTCAAAGAATACGCCCATTTACTCGGTGGATGAAAGCAGGGATATTCTCGATTACATAACCTCCAGCGACGAGCCCTTTACCTTCAGTAAGGAGAACAGAGCACGGTTCATGTATAAAATAAGCTCCTTCCATGAAACCTATTCCGATTACGATTTCGAATCTGTATACCGGCTTAAGGAGGAAGCCCTCAGTACGGCCATGGATCTTATAAATCAGGCAATGATTGAAAAGGGCCGTCAGGTGAAGGATGAAACAGGGTTTAATTTTGATTATGAGGTTATATCCAGTGATAAGAGCGGAATCGTATCATATTACATGGATTCATACGAAGGTATTGAGCCGGACACAGTGACTTCCGATATGTTTGATCCGGAAGCTTATGAAAAGGTCTCCCTGCGTACAAATGAAATGGTTTCTCCCCAGGAACCGGTATATAAGCTGATTTCCTCTGAAAACTGGTCTATAATGCTTAAGCTTGATGAACAGCAGTACAAGAATCTATTGGATAAAGAGACCATAAGCTTTACGGTATTAAGGGATGATTTTGAGACGGAAGCAAAGCTCAAGCTCTCAAACAGGGGCAATGCCTATTATGCAGAGCTTCAGATGGACAAGTATATGTTCAGATATCTTCAGGACCGCTTTCTTGATATAATCCTTCATGTAGATTCCGCAAGGGGGCTAAAGATACCTCTTACCGCAATAGTTGAAAAGGAGTTTTATCTGGTTCCTGCCGATATGTTTACGGAAGGTGCAAACAGCAGCAAGAAGGGGCTTGTAAAGCAGACATACGAGGAAAACGGGGATATAAAGCTTACCTTCATCCCAACCGATATATATAAACAGGATGAAGTATATGCTTATGTCGACACACTGCTTTTTGATGAAGGAACATTAATAAAATGGCCCGAAAAAGAGGAGACATACACCCTTCAGAGGAAGGCAAAGCTTACGGGAGTCTATAATGTAAATAAGGGCTATGCAGTATTCAGAAGGATAGAGATCCTGTTTCAAAATGAAGCATACTGCATTATCAAGGAGGGTACCTCCTATGGCCTTTCCGCATATGACCATATAGCCCTGGATGCTAAGACTGCAGTGGAGCAGCAGATTATATATTAAGCTTAAATTACCATATGCTTATACATAGGCTTTAATAAATGATATGCTAAGTTAGGGAGATAACATCATGATGGAGGCACGTTACAGAGATATTGAAAAACGAATACAGGCTGCCTGTGACCGTGCAGGAAGGAATAGAGAAGAAATAACATTAATAGCCGTAAGCAAGACAAAGCCTGCTGAAATGGTGGAAGAGGCATACAGACTGGGTATACGTAATTTTGGTGAAAACAAGGTTCAGGAGCTTATTTCAAAGCAGGAGCAGCTGTCTGATAATCTTGAGGGAATATGCTGGCACCTTATCGGACATTTGCAGCGCAATAAGGTAAAGCAGGTAATCGGCAGGACTGTCCTCATACATTCTGTTGATTCACTTCGGCTTGGCCTTAAGATTGAAGAGGAGGCGGCTGCTGCAGGAATTGTCTGCGATGTGCTTGTACAGGTCAACATAGCAGAGGAGGAGACAAAATACGGTGTTTCCTGTGAGGAAGTACTTCCCCTCCTATTAGAGCTTCTTAAACTATCGCATATAAGAATAAGAGGATTAATGGCAATACCGCCATTTACCGAGGATCCCGAGAAAAATAGGAAGTATTTTTGTAAATTGCGAGAATTATTTATTGACATAAAAACAAAAAACATTGATAATGGTTATATGGGGAAATTTGCCCGGGTTATCAGGGAAAATCCCCAATATGACGCATTTATAAAAGACTTTGATATTTTATCCATGGGCATGACCGGTGATTATGAGGTTGCTATTGAAGAAGGGGCAACCATGGTGCGAATTGGGACTGGCATTTTCGGTGAGCGTATATACTCTTCCGAATAAAATTAAGGCATCAGCATCGCAATATGTACACAATGACAGCGTTAATTATATAGATAGGAGAAGAAGCATAATGCCTAATATTTTCAAGAATTTTCTTAATTCAATGAAATTAACCGAAGATGATGAATACGAAGAATATAGTCTTGAGGAAGATGAAAAAGAACAAAAAAGGTCCAAGCGCAGCGACAGGCGATCGGAGGATGATGATGCTTTTGATGATACTCCGAAGGAAAGGCCTGTTAATACGGCTGCCCAGGACCTGAAGAAGGAAAGGATGGCAAGAATGGAAAGATCGGCTGGCAAGGTTGTTCCAATGAGGTCAACTCCGAAAGGCCTTGAAGTATGCATCGTTAAGCCCACATCCTTTGAAGACTCCCAGATTATCTGCGATATGCTGCTGACAGGGCGGGCTACAGTTATAAACCTTGAAGGTTTTGATGACAAGCTCGCACAGCGCACCATGGACTTTGTATCAGGATCCGTTTATGCAATCAACGGCAAGCTTCACCGTATATCCAGCAGTATATTCATCGTTTCACCCGATACGGTGGATATATCCGGTGATTATCTCGATATGATCCATGAGAATGTTTTCGACCCCCCGACCTTCCAGACTAAATTCTAAGACCTGTGGCAAGGAAGAAGCAGCCTCTTAAGAAACGCTGTATAAAAAAGCTGATTAAAAATGATTAACTAAGCGTTTTATTAAGAAGTATAACTAAATTACGCAAGATAAAGTATTTGACTTACGGAAGCAATAAATCCGAGAGTAAAATACTTTGTTTTTGTCTGTTCCAAATAATGGCATATGTATTGTAAACAGAAATTCGCAGGAAAACGGAATACCCCGGAACGGACTTAAACGTCAATATATTAAAGCAGGGAGGCAGTAGTGATGTACACACCGTCTGAACTACGAGAAAAAGTACTGAAATTAGGCATAAAAGGTGACAAAAGGGATGCGGAGCAATTCATCAGCGAGCTTTCTTCCTACATACTCAAGCTGCAGCAGGAAAACGAAGACCTGAAAAAGAACGTAAAGGATCTGACAGACAGTATCAGCTACTATAAATCCATAGAAAAAACGCTTCAAAAGGCTCTTGTGCTTGCAGAAAAGACTGCACAGGACATAAAATCCACCGCACTGAAGGATGCCGAAGCCATCGAGGAGAAAGCCCGGAACAGAGCACGCAGGATACAGCTTGAAGCTTCCAAAAAGCTGATGCTTTTAGAACAAAAGACATTAAATCTTATTCATCAGTACGATTCCTTCAGGATTCAGTTTATAAACCTGTTGAATTCGCAGCATGAGCTTCTCAATAATCAAAGCTTTCAAATAAATACCGACGACTTTTTATATAAAGAGGACAAGCTTCAGGATGCTTCTGTTAATGATCCGGAGGTTGATATTGAAGCCGGATATGAAGCAGATGAAACAGAAGGCAATAATCCGAATACTGATTATATGTCTGAATCAAAACCCGCATCCGGTCAGACATATAATTATAAAGGAGAGACGCTTGTACGTGAGTCAGGGAATGACAGTTCCGAGCAGGCTTTGGATGACGGTTTTGAAATCANNGATAATTAACAGCCTTGCTTAATCATCATTACAATTTAATTATCATTAAAAATTAATCATCATTACAATTTAATCATCATTACAAATTAACCATTATTACAATTTAATCATCATTAAAAATTAATCATCAATACAAATTAATCATCATTACAGTTATAAAAAGACCTGTGCCATATAAAAGACTTAAAAAGATAAGACTTTGTTAATAAAACAAAACTTTTGCCAAAAATAATATTGATGGAAGACATGGACAAAAGGAGGATAGCATAACCTCGTCTTAAGTCACTTAGATGCGGTTATGCCATTTTTATGGAAAACAAAAGTAATAGCAGGGGTAGTAAATATGATTCAATTGATATAACATTTGGCTGCCCGGACGGTATGTCCGAGGGCATTTCAAAACCTGCTTACAGGATACTGTTTCGAAGGGATTATAAAGCACTTGCTTTAGAGTTAGAGGCACTTGGTATGGCAGGCCGGAGGTTCATGATCGTTACCGACAGTAATGTTGCCGGACTATATCTTGAGGAATGTCTTGATGTCATTAAGCCGGTTGCAAAGTATTCGGGATGCTTCATTTTCGAAGCAGGAGAGGAAAGCAAGAACCTGTCAACCGTGAACCTTTGCTACAAGCGCCTAATTGAGGCCGGCTTTGACCGCAATGATGTAATATTAGCCCTTGGAGGCGGTGTTGCCGGCGATTTGGCAGGCTTTGCTGCAGCTACTTATTTGCGTGGAATTCGCTTTATTCAGCTTCCCACCTCACTGCTTGCAATGGTTGATTCAAGCATAGGCGGAAAGACAGGTGTTGACTACGAAGGCTATAAGAATATGATAGGCGCCTTTTATCAGCCTAAGCTTGTGTATATTAATCTGTCGGTTTTAAATACGCTGCCCGATAGCCAGTTTGTATCCGGCATGGCTGAGATAATAAAGCACGGCCTTATAAAGGACAGGGCATATTTTGAATGGCTTAAGGCCAGCCGGGATAAAATCTTAGCCAAAGATTATGAAGCTCTTTCAGAAATGATTTATAAAAGCTGTCATATCAAAAAAGAAGTGGTTGAACGGGACCCGAAGGAAACCGGAGAGCGTGCGCTTCTAAATTTCGGCCATACCATCGGACATTCCATAGAGAAATTTAAAGGGTTTGATCAGCAGTCAGCTGAAGGCAATACGCAGCGTTTTGACGAAAGCGATACACAGCCTTTTGCTNNGATACACAGCCTTTTGCTGAAAGCAATACGCAGCCTTTTCCTGAAAGCAATACGCAGCATTTTGCTGAAAGCGATACACAGCATTTTGCTGAAAGCAATACTCAGCGTTATCCTGAAAGGATTACTCAGCGTTTAACGCTTAGTCACGGAGAATGTGTCAGTATAGGAATTGCAGCGGCTTCATATATTTGTTTAATGCGCGGATACATTGACAAAGCCGGCTTTGAAGGGATACTGAAAACCCTTTCGGATTTCGGTGCTCCTGTACATACTTCCGGCTTGACCATTCAGGAGGTATATGAAGCAACCAGGCTTGACAAAAAAATGGACGCAGATAAAATTAAATTCATCCTGATTAATGGCATAGGAAATGCTTTCATCGACACTTCTGTATCGCCGGAAGAGCTTAAGGATGCCATAGAATATGTTATCGGGTAGATATATAGGCTTTTTATATGCCATTTGATAAGCATTTTAGATAGTCAGTATACATTTCAATAGCCGGGAATTAACCAATTTACTATAATAACAAGGACAAAACATCTTGATGTGGAGGTACTATGAAACAGCGTTTACGACATTTAATATATTTTATACTGCTTATAACAGCTGACCAGCTTACAAAATACTGGGCAAGGACCTATCTGATTGAAAAAGGCCCCGTAGATATTATTCCCGGTGCTTTGGAGCTGCGGTATCACACCAACACCGGCGCCGTATGGGGAATCCTGCAGGGACGTGTATCGGTATTGACAATAATAACAGGTATAGCCTTAATATTATTAATCTTCCTGTATTTTAAAACACCGGAAGGGAAAAGATACACTCCGCTGAGAATATTGTGGGTATTTATTATTGCAGGCGCAGTAGGCAATTTAATTGACAGGATTGCCTTAAAGCATGTGGTTGACTTCATATATTTCAGCTTAATAGACTTTCCGATATTCAATGTCGCAGACAGCTACCTGACCGTATCCTCCGTATTGCTGATCATTCTTGCCTTGTTTTATTATAAGGACAAGGATCTTGCCTTTATCGAGGATATGGTAAAGAGAAAGAAGAAACCGGCCGATAAACAATGAAACTGCCGGAAAGGATGAATAAGCATGGATGAGGATTTCCTTGAGCAGGCAGGTCTTGAACAGGAGGTTCCTGATCAGGAGCATCTTGAGCAGAGGGATTATGATAAAGAGTATTCTATGCAGGTAGATTATGGTCAGGAGTATCATGATTCTAAGTATTATTATCATGATGATTTTGATCAGGATGATTCTGATTATGAGGATATTGATCTTGAGAACTATGACCAGGAGAGTTTTGACCAGGAGAACTTTGACCAGGAGAGCTTTGACCGGAAGAGCTTTGATCAGGAGAGATTTGACCGGAAAAGCTTTGACCAGGAGAGCTTTAGCCATGCGGGTGCAGGTCAGGTTATATCCCTTGTTGTAGAAGAAAAATATGACGGTTTAAGAATAGATAAATATCTGTCTGATATTATGACCGAGCTCTCAAGGACATATATACGCAAGCTGATAGACGACGGGCTTATATTGGTGTCCGGGAAGCCCGTAAAAGCCAATTTAAGAGTAAAAACAGGACTCGAGGCATCAATCCTTCTTCCTGAGCCTAAAGAAGCCGATATTGCCCCGGAAAACATTCCTCTGGACATAATACATGAGGATAATGACATCATTATAATAAACAAGCCTAAAGGTATGGTTGTTCACCCTGCCGCAGGGCATATATCCGGCACCCTTGTAAATGCCCTCATGTACCACTGCAAGGATGATTTGTCGGGAATAAACGGCGCTTTACGTCCCGGAATAGTACATCGGATAGATAAGGATACCACCGGAGTACTTGTAGCCTGCAAGAACGATATTGCTCACAGATTTATAGCAGAGCAGCTCAAGGCTCACTCAATAACAAGAAAATACTATGCAATAGTCTACCATAACCTAAAAACGGAGAGCGGCAGGATAGAAACGACCATAGGAAGGCATCCTATTGACAGAAAAAAGATGGCTGTAAACGTAAAAAACGGCAAGCATGCCATAACTGAGTACAGGCTGATAGAAAATCTTCTCAACAGTGCATATGTCGAATGTACGCTTAAGACAGGCCGCACGCACCAGATTAGAGTTCATATGGCCTCGATAAACCATCCGCTGCTGGGTGATACCGTTTATGGGCCTTCAAAGGATCCATACAAGCTTGAAGGACAGGCTCTTCACGCCGGTGTGCTTGGCTTTATCCATCCTTCTACAAAAGAGTATGTTGAATACTCAGCTCCGATTCCATTATATTTTAACGAACTGCTGACCAAGCTTAGAAGATGACAGTAAGGGGAAATCAGATTTGAAAAGAAATGCATTAGATGATCTTATCAGGTGGAATAAACCTGGATGCGATAAACCGGCATTGCTTGCCGGAGGAAAAGGCGTAGGTAAAACATTTCTTGCATATGATTTTGCCAAAGCCTTTTTTGAAGATATATATTATATCAATCTTGAGCAGGAGAGAGGTGTCTGCAAGCTTTTTGACCTGCAGCAAACCTCTGATTTCATTGGTAATCTTTATAATTACTTTGGTACATCGAAGGAAAGAGCTCAAAAAGGCATATTAATACTGGATGAGGTCACTAATTATCCCTCGGCGGTCAAATGGCTTATTCCCCTGCAGAAGCAAGGTGCATTCAACAGGGTAATAGCAATTGCAGACTGTTTTTTGGATAATATAAAAGATGCCTTATTTAAAGGCCTTAAAATCATTAATATTTATCCGCTTCAATTTGACGAGTTTTTGCTTGCCATTTCTAGTGATTGGTACCTGGATTCTATAAAGACACATTTTGAATCAAACAAACCGCTTCCTGATATAGTTCATAAGGAGCTGCTTAACCTATTTGAGCTTTATTTGCACATAGGAGGCATGCCCCAGGCAGTTAATGAATACATAAGCATGACTTCTGCAATAAATGTCCCTATACAGCATAAAAACCAATATAGTGTGTTTTGCAATTATATCTATGAGAGCAACAATGAAAGCCTTGCCCTGAAGATGCAGCAGGTGCTGGACAGCATACCGATGCAGCTGCTTAAGGATAATCGTAAATTCCAGTATAAGTTGATACGAAAGGGCACCACTCATGCCATGTATAAGGATGCAATAGCCGAATTATCTAAAAGCGGACTTGTTCTTGAGTGCTTCAAGGTCTATGAAAACCTTTTTTCACAGCTTCATACCTCACCTAAAGACATTGATATGTCTGCTGTAAGGGAAGGCGCGGGAACGAGCTTTAAGCTGTATTACCCGGATACCGGACTTTTATATTCGGCACTAGCTAAAGGTTCGCATGAAAATGTAAGCTCTCCTGCATTTGAAACAGGTTCAAATGAAACCGTAAGCTTGCAGGTAAGAAAGGCCGTTCTCGAGCAATATGTCGCACAGACATTACGGTCAAATGGTTATCCGCTGCTTTTCTGGGAGTCTGAATCAATGGCAAAGATTGATTTTCTGCTTCCTGCAAATATCGGTATAATACCTGTTGAAATACATGACAGCACAAATACCAGGTCGAAGAGTATTAATGTATTTGAGAAAAAAGTGGACAGTCCTTTTGCAATCAAGATTTCACCTCGTAATTTTGAATACTCCGGCCGAATAAAATATGTACCCAATTATGCAGTATTTTGTATATAAATTTTCAGATTTATGTAAAAAAATCGGCTAATTTATTAATAAATACTTACGAAATCATTAAGAAAGTAGTTGACAAAAGTATTCTATTACTATAGAATAAATATACGGGTCTCGTCCTACATAAGTAGTTTCAACTAATGATGAGTTTTCTACAATTGTAGCAGGTATATTTAGCGGTAAGAGAGGTGCTTGTCTGATGTCAACATTACCAGATATACGACTTCATGAAGGCGAACTTAATATTATGGAATTACTTTGGTCCAACAAGGTTTTGGCAGCAAAGGATATATCCAAAATTATTAAGGAGTATGTCGGTTGGGAGAAGAATACCACATATACAGTGATTAAGAGACTGATAGATAAAGGTGCCGTAAAGCGCGAAGATCCGGGTTTCTTATGCAGAGCTGCAATATCCAAAAGATCAGTACAAAATATTGAGACAAAAGCATTGTTGAACAAGCTGTACAACGGCTCCTTAAGCACATTTCTTACAGAGTATCTGAAGAACCAGGATTTATCCCGTGCAGAGATAATGGAGCTTGAGAGAATACTGGGAGAGCAGAGGTTATAGATATATATT